>JACUUM010000024.1 GCA_014859305.1 Coriobacteriia bacterium | reverse complement strand
CGTGGGGCGGACAGCGCACCTCGTCGATGCGCGAACGGCCTCATGGCACGAGACGAGCAGTCCCGGTGGCGACACGGGGGTGCCCGCCGCGACCTCTTCGCCTGGCAGCGACGGCACCTCGTCCAGGACTGGAGGTCGGGAATGGCCAAGAAGGGCAAGAAGCGGGGTTCCGGGGGCACCAAGCGCAGCGAGGCGGGAACCGAACGGGGTTCCGGGGGCACCAAGCGCAGCGAGGCCGACAAGGGACCGCATGCGCCCGCCAAGAGAAGCAGCGGGAAGACGCTGCTGATCGTGGGGACGCTCGCCGTGGTCGGGACGGTGATCGCGCTCGCCGTCGCCAACGGTGGCTCCGGCGGAAGGACCGGCGGGCAGGCCACTTCGGAGGAGCTGAAGTACCTGGGGCGGTTCCTCCCGGAGGGCTACGAGGAGCCCAAGGTGGCGGAGCCCACCATCTACACGTCGTCGGTGGGGATGTCCCCCGTGACCGCGACCCAGGACGAGCAGCAGCTGTCGATCCCCGCCGCGGATGTCGTCGCGAACAAGATCGTCGTCTTCGAGTACGAGAAGGACAGCGGCGAGGCGCTCCCCATGCTCGCCTACGTGAAGCCCTCAGGGAAGCTGCTCGTGGGTGTCAGCTACTGCCCGCCGTGTCAGGGAGAGGGCCAGACGATCACCGCAGACGGGACGTTGACCTGCGACTCCTGCGGGACCAAGCGCAACCTCGAATCGCAGACCGGGATCAGCGGCCCCTGCAAGCTCTATCCTCTGGACGAGCTGCCGAGCACGGTGGCAGGTGACCGGATCGTAGTGGAGAAGAGCGTCATCGAGGCCTGGTCGCCGCAGCCGCTCGACAGGAAGATCGGGTAGCCGTCCGTGATCGTCGAGATCCCCCAGAGACCGTAGAGGCGATACCGGCTCGGGTTGGATATCCTCAAGACGCGAGGAGGGGGCCCATGAAGGCTGTCGTGGTGTACGAGTCGCTCTGGGGCAACACCGCCGCCGTCGCCCGCGCGATAGCGGAGGGCATCGGGCCCGAGACGCGGGCGGTGCCGACCGACGAGGCCACGGGCGCGGAGGTCGCCGGCGCCGACCTCGTGGTGGCAGGCGCCCCGGTGATGGGGTTCCGGCTTCCCACCGAGCAGAGCCGGCGCGGTGCCGCCACCGGCGCGGGCAGGGCGCCCTCGCCACCCGACCTGTCCCACCCGTCGATGCGCTCCTGGCTCGACGAGGTGCCCGAGGGGCACGGCCGCGCGGCCGCGTTCGAGACGCGCCTCTGGTGGTCGCCGGGCGGATCGACCAAGGCGATACTCCGCGGGTTGGGCAGCAAGGGATACGATCCGCTCGGCAAGGGGGAGCGCTTCGTCGTGACCGGGCAGTACGGTCCCCTGCGCGAGGGGGAGCTGGAGCGGGCGCGTGCCTGGGGAGCGGAGCTCGCGAAGACGGTGAGCTGAGCGGTAGCCGAGGCCACGACCGTGCCTCGCCGCCGCCCCCTCCCCTACAGCAGCCCCCGCGCCTTCACCTCGAGGTAGCGGTTGACCGACGCCACCGAGAGTCTCTCCGGCAGCACGTCCAGCACGAGCGAGCCGCGCGAGGACAGCAGGGCCAGCGCGTCGGCCTTGTCGCGCAGGACCCCCTCGGCCACGGCGGCCCGGTACGCCTCCGCCTCGGTCCGTACCGGCCCGCGCGCGAGCCCTTCGATATCGCGATTGCGCTGCGTCACGACCAGCGGCAAGTGACGCGGGAACAGGCCGCGCAGCGTGTCGAGCAGCCGGCGGGAGGGCTCCGCGCCGACGACGTCGGTGAAGAGCACGACCAGCGAGCGCTTCGGCATGCGCGCGGCGAGGTAGCGCAGCGCACGGGCGTAGTCGGGCTCCTCGAGCCGCCCCTCGGCGCGATGGAGCTCGTCCAGGATGGCGAGGAAGGCGCGGTGTCCTCGGCGGGGAGGCAGGTAGGCGTCCACATCACGGCCGAAGACGAGCAACCCTATCTGGTCGCCTGCCCGCGTGCCCATGAACGCGAGCAGCAGCGCGGCGTTGACCGCGCGATCGAGCTTGGAGAGCGCGCCCGCGCGGCCCTGCATCATGCGGCCGGTGTCGACGGCGAGCACCACCGTCTGGCTTCGCTCGGGCTGGAACCGGCGTACGACCGGCGCGCCGCGCCGCGCGGTGGCCTTCCAATCGATGTCGCGGAAGTCGTCGCCGTCGGCGTAGTCGCGCAGAGACTCGAACTCCGTGCCCGCTCCCGAGGTCCGCAACGTCTTGATCCCCAGCTCGCGCAGCTGACCCTTGCGCGCGGCGAGCGCGGCGGCGCGCACCGCGGTGACGTCGGGGTAGACGTCGGCCGGCCCGGCCAGCGGGACGTCGAAGCGGCGTGCGGCGAGCCTGCGGGGCCCGTAGCTGCGCACGCCGGGATCCCCGAAGGCGAACGAGCCGCGCGACGGCGGTGTGAACGCCAGATCGAGCTCGACGCGCCTCATCGGCCCGACCCGTACCCCGCGGCGCAGGCGCTCCCCCGCGAAACCGGGCGGCGGCGTCTCGCGAACGTCGAGCAGCGCGGACTCCTGCGAGCCGTTGGTGATCGAGAGGGTGGCGGGGTTGGCCACGCCGATGGAGAGCTTGACCGGTAGGCTGCGCCCGATCGCGAGCCGTTCCGCCGGGACCGCGGCCCGATAGTCCGCCACGGCTAGCCCGGCCAGGACGGCGAGCCAGGACAGGGCGGCGACCCAGGGCCATGGTCCCGGAAGCCACACCACGACCGGAACGGGGACGACCGCCAGCAGCGCCGTCCTCGGCGTGACGTGGATGCGGCGAAGGGCGGCGGCCGTGTCGCGGACGAGGCTCATCGGCGAGAGGTCACCTGGGCACCGGTACCGAGCCCAGGACGTCCTCCAGCGCGCTCTCGGCGGCGACGCCCTCCACCTCGACCTCGGGGAGCAGCAGCAGGCGGTGGCGCAGGCACGGGCGCGCCATCGTCTTGACGTCGTCGGGCGTCACGAAGGCCCGGCCGTCGAGCAGCGCGCGCGCCTTTGAAGCCACCAGCAGCGAGACGCCCGCACGGGGTGAGGCGCCGAGCGCGATCGAGACGTGCTCTCGTGTCGCGCGCACGATGGCCGCGACGTAGTCGAGCACGGCGGGGTCCACCGTCACCGAGTCCAGGGCGGAGCGCGCGGCAAGCACGTCTGCGGCGGTCGCGACGGGCTTCACATCGAGCACGTCGAGGTCGGCGGTCTCGAGGCCGCCGAGGTGGCGGAGGAGGATCTCGGCCTCCTCGGCCTCGTCGGGGTAATCGATGAGCACCTTCTGCTGGAAGCGGTCGAGCTGCGCCTCGGGAAGCGGGTAGGTGCCCTCGTACTCCACCGGGTTCTGCGTGGCGACGACCATGAACGGGACCGGCAGCGCGTGGCTCACGCCGTCGATGGTGACCTGGCGCTCCTGCATCGCCTCCAGCAGCGCCGCCTGGGTCTTCGGCGGCGTGCGGTTGATCTCGTCGGCGAGCACGACGGAGGCGAACACCGGGCCCTGTCGCAGGCGGAACCGTCCGGTCGACGCGTCGTAGACGTTCGTGCCGACCACGTCGGCGGGCATGAGGTCGGGCGAGAACTGGATGCGCTTGAAGCTCGCGTCCAGAGAGCGGGCCAGCGCGCGGGCGAGCAGCGTCTTGGCCGTGCCCGGCACCCCCTCGAGCAGCACGTGTCCGCCCGTGATCAGCCCGATGAGCAGGCTGTCGACGGTCGCGCCCTGCCCGACCACCGCTTTGGCGACCTCCCCGCGTACCCGCTCGGCGAGGCCCGTCACCGCTCCTGTGTCAGCCATCGATCCCCTCCACCTCCGTCCGGGCGGCGCGGATCGCACCGGCCGCATCGAGGAACGCTTCCTTGCCCGGCGCCCTGGCGCCGGCGGTGCCGGCTCCGCCGCCGCGCACGAGCCGCGAGAGCTCCAGCGCCTCGCGCGCCGCCGCGTGGTGCGCGAGGCCGGCCGCGAGCGTGCCGTGCCTGCGGGCCAGAGCGCGACGCAGCCCCTCCTCGAGCTCGTCGAGCGCGACTTCGCGCGCGCCGGCCTTGCGGTAGAGCTCCCCGAGCTGCGCGATGTAGCCGCTGCCGCGCGCCGCCCCCCGCACGGGCTCGGGCACCGGCGGCCCGATCCGCCGTCCCCACGCCAGCAGCGCGAGCACCACGCCGGACAGCGCGAGCACCAGCGCGGCGCGGCCGCCGGCGCCCAGGCGGTCGAGCAACCCGCCTCCCCTCACGTAGCCGTGGTGGTACTCGTCGAAGTGGATCCCGCCGCCCTCACCGTCCTCGGCGGCCGCGGCAAGCAACGTCGCCAGGCGCGCGTTGTCGGCCTCGCCTATGCCGGCGTTGGCCACGGGGAACGTGCTCGAGAGCCACACGACCTCACCGTCGCCGACGGCAGCGCTGACGAGCGCCTGGCCGGACAGGTCCTTCATGTGCGTGGCCCACTCCGGCCCGCTCGTCAGCAGTCTCGCCGAGCCCACCCGCACCGAGACCACCCCCTCGGCGTACGCCGAGGGCAGCAGCGGAGAGAGCTCGTCGTCGTCCTCGCCGCGATGCCGCACCGACCCTCCCAGCTCCAGGCCGCCGAGGAGCTCGTCGGCGAACTGCCCCGCGAGCACGAGCCGCCCGCCGCCGCGCACCCAGCGCGCGACGCGCGCTCGCTCCCCCTCGGTGGGCGCCTGCACCGGCGGCGTGTCGGCGGCGAAGACGATCGTCGCCGGCGGGCCGGGAAGCTCGTCGAAGGAGCGCAGCACCTCCGGGTCGTAACCCAAGGCGCCCAGGTAGTCGAAGTAGGTCCTCAGCCCGTCGTCGGCGGTGCTGAACGTGGAGGACGGCGAGCCGGTCACGTACAGCCTGTTCGCGACCACGATCGCAGCGGCGTAGGCGGCGATCAGCGCCACGACCACGACCGCCACCGTCACGCTCGTCCGGTCGGCTCGCACGCTCATGCCGCCACCGCCCGCAGCACCTCGCGGTAGCGCTCGCGGGCGTCGGCGAACCCGGCGGCGCCGGGGTCCGCATGCCCGTACCAAGCCCGCTCGAACCGCCCCGTCAACTCGGCCAGCGGGCCGAGCGCCGCCGCAGCAGCAGGGCCGACGTCGGCCAGCAGCTCGGCGTCGGTCCGCGTGCGCGTCTGGGCCACGACGCCGGTCTCCACCAGGCGTCTCGCGGCCCCGCCGAAGAGCGCCCGCACCGCCGCCCGGTACTCGCCCGCGGCGGCGAGCTCCTCGGCGTAGGAGAGCGCGTCGGCGGGCAACCCCTCGGCCGCCGCGACGACCGGCGTGCCGGCCTCCTCGGCCTGCGCGGCGACCGCCCGGCCGCGGCGCGCGATCGCGGTGCGCGCGGCCAGCGCGGCGCGCACCGCGACGAACGCCAGCACCCCCACGAGCACCACCGTGACGACGGTGGTGAGGGTGATCCCCACGCGCGAGCCGCGCTGGGGCGTCAGCAGGGCGTCGAGGCGCTCCTGGAGCCACCGGAGCGCGCGCTCGACCAGCTCGCCGACCCGGCGCACCAGCGTGCTCGTGCGGCGCCCGCCGCGCTCGGCGAGCAGGCGCTGCAGCGCGCCCGGGTCGGAGCGGACGTTGCGCGCCGACGGCGCGCCGTCCACCGCGAGCGCGAGCGAGTCGAGGTGCGCCTCGACCCGCGCCAGCTCGCGCTCGCGCGCCGAGGGCGTGGACGCGCCGGCCAGCGAGACGGCGAGCCCGGAGAGCACCGACACGTCGACCTCGACCTCGCTCTCGCCCACACTCACCCGCTCGCCGTCGGGCAGCAGCGCCGTGAGGCGCTCGGCGAGCTTGGCGGCCTCCTCGGCGTCGGGGACCGGCTTCACATCGGCCACCCCGCGGCGAGCGGTCTCGACACGGCGCGCGTACTCCTCGGAGGTGGCGGCGGTACCGCCCTCGGCGGGGGCCGCCACCGCCGTCGGGAGCGCGGAGCCGGCCGTCAGCGCCGCCGCCAGGGCGAGCCCCGCGAACCGGCGGCCGCGGCGCTGTGTCACGCCTCGTCCTCCAGGGCCGAGGCCCGGACCATCAGGTCCATCCCTTCGCGGCGCGAGCGCAGGTCGAGGTAGAAGAGGTACCACGCCACCGTGCCGACCGGCACCGACAAGGAGACGGCCGCGCCATACAGGAGACCTTCCATGAGCTTCCAGCCCGGGGCCACCGGCCGCATCAGCGCGACGAACGGGTTCTCCGCCGGCGCGTTCATCAGCACGTCGACCACCTGCCGCACGACCGAGGGGGAGTTCACCGCCGCCATCAGCACCTGCAGCAGGACGGCTACGGCCAGGTAGAAGCCGACGACGCGCAGCGCTCGCCGCGAGGTCAACGCCCAGGAGCGCCGGAAGGCCGTGAAGGGGTTGGCCTGCTCGGCCACGGCGATCGTGGTCACGAGCGAGAGCCTGGCGGCCAGCCACGCGATGAGCGGCACGGCGATCAGCAGGCCGATCCCGAGGGTGAGCACGCCGACGAGCAGGCCCACGGCCGACAGCATCCCCAGCGCCACGTAGAGCGTGATCCCGGCGAGCACGTACCAGACGAGCCGCCGCCAGCCTCCGGCCAGCAGCTCGGCGGGGCGCATCGCTCGCCCGTGCAGCAGCGCCGGGAGCGCGGTTATCAGCGCGGACACGTAGAACGCGTTCACGAGCAGCAGCGCCATCGACGCGGCGTACTGCACGGTCGAGAGCGCGGTGAGGTCGAAGAGCTCCTGGGGCGGATCCGGCCCGGCCTCCAGAACCGGTATCAGCGCCAGGAAGCCGCGCATGTAGAACGACTGGAGCGTCCCGACGAGGACCGCCACCGGCAGGAGCAGGATCGCCGCGGCACCCAGCACGGCCCGCCAGCGCGCGCGCAGCAGCGCCAGCGTGCCGTCCAGGATCTCGCCGACGCCTCGCGGCGCGAAGTCCGGCTTCACCGCGGCGCTCCCCCGCCTCGAAGCGTCACCTCACCCGTGCTCACGCTCGTCCTCCCTCTCGGACCGTCGACCATCAGCCTACCGCAGCCGTCCACACCCGCGGCGGTCCCCTCCGCGACGACCCCACCGCGCGCGTCGGAGACGCGCACCTCCCGCCCTCCCAGCACCCAGCGAGCCTCGTACTCGCCGGCGAGCTGCTCGAAACCGCCGGCCAGGAACGCCAGGTAGGCGCCCCCGACGCCGTCGAGCGCGGCGGCGGCCACCGCGGCCAGCGGAGGCGCGGCGCCGCCGAGGGCGTCCTCGGCGTAGGCGGCGTCGGGGAACGGCGACCCGCCCGCCGGCCTGCGCACGTTCACGCCGATGCCGGCGACGACCCACTCGAGCGCGTCGGCCTCGGCCGAGACCTCGAGCAGCACTCCGGCCAGCTTCCCCGGCGCGGCCCCGCCCGCGGGCAGCACGACGTCGTTCGGCCACTTCAGCGCCGCCGGGACGCCGAGGGATCGCAGACCGCGCGCCACGCCCAGCGAGACCGCCAGCGGCAGCGGAGAGGCCTCGGGCAGCGGCAGCGGCGGCCGCAGCACCACCGAGAGGTACAGCCCGCCGGGCGGCGAGGACCACGCGCGCGCGAAGCGGCCGCGTCCCGCCGTCTGCCGGGCGGCCAGCACGACGGTGCCCTCGGGCGCACCCGCCCTTGCGAGCGCCTTGGCGTCGTCGTTCGTCGAGCCGGTCTCCCCCCCGCCGCGCAGGTCGGCCCAGATCGCCGAGTCCAGGAGCGGGGCGACCTCCTCGGGCAGCGGAAGGTCGGGCACCGCCGTGAGGGCGTAGCCCGAGCCGGGCGCGGCCTCGATCCCGTAGCCGGCCGCCCGAAGCGCGGCGACGTGCTTGGCGACCGCGGCGCGGCTCATCCCCAGCGCGCGCGCGACCGCCTCGCCCGAGACGCCGGAGGCCCCGGCGTCGCGCAGCGCGGCGAGGACGGCCCGGCGGGTGTTCACCACTTGCGCCCTTCGTCGTCGCCTCTCTCGCCGCGGACCGCCTCGGCGACCTCCTCGGCCGCTCGCTCGGCGACCTCCGCCGCCTCGCGCAGCTTGCGGGCGACGTAGCGCCGCCGCGCGATCACGGCCGAGACGATCACGACCACGAACAGCGCCAGCCCCGCGTAACCGAGCCGAGCGGCCAGGCCCAGCGCGCGGGGGAAGTTCTCGCCGAAGAGCACGCCGAGCCCGACCATGATCGAGGTGTAGATCACGGCGCCGAGCAGCACGTAGGCCTCGAACACCCACAGGCGCATGCGGCTCGCTCCGGCGATCATGGGCACGAAGTTCTTGATGCCGGCCGCGAAGCGCGACAGCAGGACCGTCTTGGAGCCGTGCACGTCGAAGTACTCCTCGGCCGCGCGGATGCGCTCCTCGGAGATATGGAAGCGATGCCCGTAGCGCATCAGCGCCGGCCTCCCGCCGCGCCTTCCGAGCAGGTAGCTCACGTTGCTCCCCGTCACCGTGCCGACGACCGATATCACCCACACGGTCGCCGGGTTCATGTTCTCGGCTTGCACGGAGACGAACGCCGCGGCCATCACGATGGTCTCGCCCGGGGTGACCGAGCCGATGACGAACAGGTTCTCCAGCACGGTGGCGCCGAAGGTGATCGGGTACCCGTACGCGCCGAGCAGCGCGAGGAACCAGTCCAGGACGGGGATCCCGGTGGCGGGGAGGTCCACGCCGCCTCAGCTCACGGGGCGGGAGACGCCGGGGCGCCCCCGCTCGATCGCGGCGAGCCACGTCTCCCACAGCGCCCGCCTCGGCTGGTAGGCGGCGAGACCGGCGGCGGAGACGAGCACGAACGGCGCGTACAGCGCGAGGCTGCCGTACATGGCGTAGAGCACGAAGCCCAGCAGCAGAGGCAGCTCCCACAGCGTGCAGCGCACGACCGAGATCGTGAACAGCTGGTCCCCCGCCTCGCCGGCCGACGTCCCGCCTTCGGAGGAGGGCCGGGCCGCGTGGGCCAGCATCATCGTCGTGACCAGCGGCGCCGACACGAGCGGCGAGAGCCCGGCGGCACCCATCACGAGGACGGTCAGCGGGTCCGGCGGCCGGGGGGCCGGATCGGACAGCCACGACACGAGCAGCAGCAGCGGCAGCACCGCGGCCACGGCGGCGCACGCGGCGCGCGCGCGGGTGTACGAGTGCTCGACACGCGGATCCTCGAAGGTCATCTCCCGCTCCCGCCGGAAGCGCCGTCCGCTACTACCGGTCTTCCTCATCCAATCCGAAGTCCAGCGGCCGCGCAAGCGTGATCGCGCCCGCCGACACCCGGTCCACGCCGGTCGCGGCGATCCCGGCGAGCCGCTCGAACGTGATGCCGCCCGATGCCTCGGTTCTCACCGAGCGGCCGGCGTCGGCCGCCGCCTCTCGTACCGCCGAGACCGCCTCGGCGAGCTCGGCGTCGTCCATGTTGTCCAGCAGCACCAGGTCCGCGCCGGCGCGCACGGCCTCCACGGCCTGTGCCAGCGTGTCGGCCTCGACCTCGACGAGCAGGCCCGGGACGTTCTCGCGCGCCCGCCGGACGGCCTCGCCGACGCCCCCCGCCCATCGCAAGTGGTTGTCCTTGACGAGCACCATGTCGTGCAGGCCGGCCCTGTGGTTCGCTGCGCCGCCGACGCGCACGGCGTACTTGGAGAGCGCGCGCAGCCCCGGCAGGGTCTTGCGCGTGTCGGTGACGGTGAGGCCGCCGGCGGCATCGGCCCACCTCCGTGCCTCCGTGGCTATGCCCGACAGGGTGCTCAACAGGTTGAGCGCCGTCCTCTCGCCGGCGAGCACGGCTCGCGCCTCGCCCTCGACCTCGGCCACCGCCTCGCCCCCCCTCACGGCGGACCCCTCGGCCACCAGCGGGTACACCTCGACGGGCTCGCTCAACGCGGCCGCCCGGGACAGCATGGCGTATACGCTAGCCGCCAGCGGCAGACCGCATACCACGCCCCCCTCGCGCGCGCGCACGACGCCGGAGAAGCGCACGCCCGCCGGCACGACGGCGGAGGAGGTGACGTCGCGGGCGAGCACCGACGGGTCGCCTCCGGCGAGCAGCGACGCGGCGGGCACGCCGAGGTCCTCGGCGAGGGCCGAGGCGACGAGCTCGTCGGCCGAGGGTGCCTCGTGCACCGGTCAGCCCTCGCCACAGGGCTCGGCGGCGGGTCGCGGCTCGGGGTGCTCGCCCACGGCGACCGTCTTGGGCCCCGCCGAGCGCCCCCAGATGAGTCGCACGCGCCAGTGCTCGTCGTCGCGCTCGGGGAAGTCGAGGCGACTGTGGGCGCCGCGCGTCTCGCTGCGCATCCACGCCGCGTGTGCGATGAGGGCCGCGACCGTGACCATGTTCTGCAACTCGAGCTCCTCCGCGCGGCGCAGCGAGACCGCCAGCATCCGCGCCATGCCGCCGAGGATGCCCGCCGCCTCGGCGAGGCTGCCCTCGGAACGGCGCGTGCCCACGAACTCGCTCATCGTGCGCTTCAAGGTGTCGCGTCCGACCTCCAGCGCGAGCGCCGACGTCGTCTCCGCCTCGCCGGAGACGACCCGGGAGGCGCGGGGACCGGGCACGCTCGCTCCCTCCAGTGCCCGAACGATGCGGCGGGAGAAGACGAGCCCCTCCAGCAGCGAGTTGCTCGCCAGCCGGTTCGCTCCATGAAGGCCGCTCGCCGTCACCTCGCCGGCGGCGTACAGGCCCGGCAGCGACGTCCTCCCGTCGATGTCGACCCAGACGCCCCCGATCATGTAGTGCGCCGCCGGCGCGACGGGGATCAGGTCTCGCGCGAGGTCGTACCCGGCCTCGCGGCATCGCTCCCACACCGTCGGGAAGCGCTCGCTCAGCATCTCGCCGCCCAGGTGCCGCGCGTCCAGCCACACGTTCGGCCGCCGGCACCGCGCCATCACCCGCTCCATCTCGCGGCTGACGACGTCCCGAGGAGCGAGCTCGGCGAGCGGGTGCACGCCGGTCATGAACCGCTCCTCGTCGCAGTCCAGCAGGTAGGCGCCCTCGCCGCGCAGCGCCTCGGTGATGAGGAACTTGGGCTCCGCCTCCGAGTCCAGCGCCGTGGGATGGAACTGCACGAACTCGAGGTCCGCGATGTCGGCGCCGGCGCGCCATGCCGCCGCGACGCCGTCGCCGGTGGCGATGGCCGGGTTCGTCGTGACGCGGAAGACCTGCCCGCATCCGCCGGTGGCCAGCACTACCGCGTCGGCCCAGTACACCTCGTTGCGGCCGCCGCCGATGTCGTGCGCGAGCACACCGGCGCAGCGTTCGCCCGCAGTGAGCACGTCCACCAGGAAGCGGTGCTCCCGCACGGTGACACCGCTCGCGGCGCGCAGTGTCCCCGTCAGCGTGCGCTGCACCTCGGCGCCCGTGGCGTCACCGGTGTGCAGGACGCGGGGGAGGCTGTGTCCGCCCTCTCGCGCCAGGGCGGGCCCGCCGTCGGCCGCGAGGTCGAAATGCACCCCGAGTGCCTGCAGGTCGGCCAGCGCGTCGGCCGCCTCTCCCACGACGGCCTGCACGACGCGCCAGTCGCACAGGCCCTGTCCCACCACCAGCGTATCGGCCAGGTGCAGCTCCACGCTGTCGGCCTCGCCCACGGGGCCGGCGATGCCCCCTTGGGCGTACCACGTCCCCGTCTCGGCCAGCGAGGCCTTGGTGAGCAGCGTCACCGACGCGCCGCGGGCGGCGGCGGCCAGCGCGGTCGTGAGACCGGCGATGCCGGAGCCGACGACGAGCACGTCGCACCTGTGGCCGGCCAGCTCCTCGGTGTCGAACGGGAGCAGGTAGCGGCGGCCGAGTTCCCGCGGGAGCGTCTCGGCGACCGCAGCCGGCGGCTCGGCCGGCGGGCGCGTCGGAAGGTCCTCGTGCCGGCCCCGCTCCGCCATCACCCGATCGCCACCATGCGCTCCACGGCGGCCCGCGCCGCCTCCGCGGTCTCGTGGGGCACCTCGATCGCCGGGGAGAGGTCGCGCAGGGAGTCGCGCACCTTCTCCAGCGTGGTCAGCTTCATGTTCGGGCACAGCGTCCGGCGCGCCAGAGCGTGGAAGCGCTTCCCCGGCGCCGCCTTGCACAGCCCGTGGAGCAGACCCTCCTCGGTCACCACCACGAACTCGCGCGCCTGCGACTCCCTCGCGCGCACGAGCATCTGGCTGGTGGAGAGCACCGCGTCGGCGAGCTCGAGCACGTCGGGCCGGCACTCGGGGTGCGCTATGACCTCCGCATCCGGGTGCTCGCGCTTGGCGCGGGCGACGTCGGCCGCGGTGACCTGGTCGTGCGTCGGGCACCAGCCCTCCCACGGCACGATCTCGACCTCGGGGACCTGTGACGAGATCCAGTGCGCGAGGTTGCGGTCGGGCGCGAAGAGGACCTTCGGCGCGCCGAGCGCCCGGACGACCTGCACCGAGTTCGCGGACGTGCAGCAGACGTCCGTGACGGCCTTGACCTCCGCCGAGGAGTTCACGTACGTCACGAGCGGCACGCCGGGGTGCTCGTCGCGCCACGCCCGGGCTTGCGCGGCCGTGATCATGTCCGCCATCGGGCAGCCGGCGCGCGGCTCGGGCAGCACCACCGTGCGCTCCGGAGCGAGCAGCTTGGCGGTCTCGGCCATGAAGTGCACGCCGGCGAAGACGATCACGGAGGCGTCGGCCGCGGCGGCGGTGCGCGAGAGGCCCAGCGAGTCGCCGACGAAATCGGCCACGTCCTGGATCTCGGAGCGCTGGTAGTTGTGCGCGAGCAGCACGGCGTCGCGCTCGGCCGCGAGCTCGCGGATCTCGCGCTGCAAGGACTCGGCGGGCTCGACGGCCGGCCTCCGGCCGCCGGGCGCGTTCATGCCGCTCGCCGCGCTCACGCCGTCCTCCCTGGCGCCAGCTCCGCGTTGTCGATCAGGCGCACGCCTCCGACCGTGGCCGCCACCACCGCGCGACCCGGGCGGTCCAGCCGCTCGAGCGGCTCGAGCGTCCGTTCGTCGACCACCTCCGCGTAGTCCGGCTCGATTCCTGGGGCGCTGGCCAGCGTGGAATCCATCGCGGCCGCGACCCAGCGCGCGTCGAGCTCGCCGCCGTGCGCGGCCTCGCGCGCGACCTCGAGCGCTCGCGGGAGCGCCAGCGCCGCCGCTCGGTCCTCGGGGGAGAGCATCGCGTTGCGGCTCGACATGGCGAGCCCGTCGGCATCCCTCACCGTCGGGCATCCCACCACGCGCACGCCGAAGTCCAGGTCGCGCACCATCCGCTCGAGGACCCGCAGCTGCTGGAAGTCCTTCTCGCCGAAGAACGCCAGGTCGGGGATGAAGACGTTGAGCAGCTTGACCACCACCGTGCACACCCCCGCGAAGTGCCCGGGACGGCTCGCGCCCTCGAGTACCCGTGCCAGCGGGCCGGGGTCGACCGTGACCTCGGCGCCTCCGCCGTAGACCTCCTCGGCCGTGGGCGCGAACACGAACGTCGCCTCTTCGGCGCGCAGGAGCTCGACGTCGCGCTCCAGGTCCCGCGGGTAGCTCGCCAGGTCGTCGGGCCGCTCGAACTGCGTCGGGTTCACGAAGACCGAGACGGCCGTCACGTCGCAGCGCCGCGCCGCCGCGCGCACGAGCGAGAGGTGCCCCTCGTGCAGCGCGCCCATCGTCGGCACGAGGCCCACGAGCGCGCCGCGGCGGCGGGCCTCGGCCAGCGCCTCTCGCACCTCCTCCTTGGCGATCAGCAGCTCCACGCGCTACTCCTCCGGCCCCTCGCGCCCGCCGACGGCGCGGCGCAACTCCTCGACGACGGCGGGCTCCATCCGCGTGCAGTTCGCCTCCGCGGGGAACTCGCCCGCGCGCACCTGCTCCGCGTAGCGGCGCACCGCCTCCACGACGGCGCCGCCGATCTCCGCGAAGCGCGAGGCGTGCCTGGGGGTCTGCTCGGTCAGCCCGAGGAGGTCGTGCAGCACCTGCACCTCGCCGTCGCATCCCGCTCCGGCGCCTATCCCGATCGTCGGGATCGCCACCTCGGCGGTCACCACTTCCGAGAGCTCGGCGGGGATGCACTCGAGCACCACGGCGAAGGCGCCGGCCTCGGCCAGCGCGCGGCACTCGTCCAGCAGCCGCAGCGCGGTGACGGTCTCGCGCGCCTGCACGCGGTAGCCGCCCATCGCGTGCACCGACTGCGGCGTGAGGCCGACGTGCCCTATGACGGGGATGCCGGCACCGACGAGGCGCTCGATCGTCGGCGCCACCTGGCGTCCGCCCTCCAGCTTGACCGCCTGCGCCCCGCCCTCGGCCATCAGGCGCCCCGCGTTGCGCAGCGCGTCCGCGGGATCGGCCTGGTAGCTCATGAACGGCATGTCCGCCACGAGCAGGGCGCGCTCCACGCCGCGGGAGACGGCCGCGGTGTGCCGCACCATGTCGTCCACGGTCACGGGCAGGGTCGAACCGTGCCCGAGGACGGTCATGCCCAGCGAGTCGCCCACGAGCACGACGTCCACGCCCGCGGCGTCGACGAGGCGCGCGAAGGCGACGTCGTAGGCGGTGATCGCGACGATGCGGCGGGTGGCGCCCTTCATGGCGCGCAGGCCTGTGACGGTGAGGCGCCGCTCCCGCTCCGGGGGCGTATGCTGGCTCACTGGCTCCCTCCCTCGGGCCTGGGCCCGGAGGTGGGCGAACGGCCCCCGCCTGCCGGGCGGTTCGGAGGTTGCGAGTATACCACCAGCTGCGCCGATGCCCTCCTCGGCGGCGCTTCGCGATCGGCGGCGCTCCGCCGGCTAGCTGCGCTCCTCGGAACGCTCCCGCTCGGCGCCCCGGATCGCCTCGACGGCCCGCTCGTACTCCGAGGCCGGCACCTTCAGCTTGATCTGCGCGCCGAGGCCCCACGGGTTGAAGCCGCCAGCCGGCGGGTGCGGGTCGTAGGCGTAGGGGATCCCCTCGTCCCGCAGTACCGACTCCTTGAACGCCAGCGGCGACTCCCCCGTGTCGAGGCGGCCGAAGCCGGCTGTCGTGGCGATCGTCCGCCACTGCCCCACATCGCCGGGAACCACCGGTCCCGGCGCTTGCGGCTCCTCCAGCGAGCACACCAGCTCCCCGCCCTCGGCGGGAACCGGCGAGAGCTCCTCGAACCCCGGCACCGGTCCGAGATCGTTCTTGCACCGGCCGAGCCACCCGCGCCTCGATACCGGGCGTCCGTCGGGGTAGCGCAGCCCCTTGGGCGCTACCTCCATCAGCGGGTGGACCACGAAATCGCGCTCCCCCATCCTCGGGTGAGGGATCGTGAGCGTCTCGCTGGCCCACTCCTCGTCGCCGAAGAGCAGGATGTCCAGGTCGATCACGCGCGGACCCCACCTCTCGCCGGGCACGCGTCCCATCGCCGCCTCTATGGCCTGCAACCGGCCGAGGAGCTCGTCGGCCTGCAGCGTGGTGCGGATGCGCGCAGCGGCGTTCGCGTACGTCGGCTGGTCCGGCACCCCCCAAGGCTCCGACTCGTACACGTGCGAGACGGCGCGCAGCCGGACCTCTTCCAGCTCGTCCATCTCCTTGAGCGCGCGCGCGATGTTGCCGATCCGGTCGCCGATGTTCGTGCCGAGGCCTATGTACGCTTCGACGGCCACGTCGCCTCCGCTCTTGCCGGCCCGGCGGGCCCCGCTGCCCAGAGCTCGCCCACTCGTCTCTCTACCCGCAGCAAGCCTGATGCCCACGGTCCCGCGCCTCAGCCGGCGCCTCCGATCGCGCCCGTCACGGCCAGGGCGCGCACCGTCGGCCCGACGTCGTGCACGCGCACCGCCGCCGCGCCCATGGCCGCCGCCCAGACCGCGGCGGCGAGGCTGCCCTCGAGCCGCTCCTCGGGGCCGCCTCCGGCGATCTCGCCGATGAACCGCTTGCGCGAGGCACCCACGACGACGGGGTGCCCGGTGGCGACGAGCTCGGGCAGCCGCCTCAGCAGCTCCAGGTTGTGCGCGGTCGTCTTGCCGAACCCGATCCCGGGGTCTATCGCGATGCGGTCGCGGTCGACGCCGGCGTCCACCAGCGTCTCGACGCGCCGGAGCAGCCACGCCTTCACGTCGGCCACGACGTCGCCGTAGCGCGGGTCGTCCTGCATCGTGCGGGGCTCGCCGAGCATGTGCATCACCAAGCAGCCCGCCGTGCTGCCGGCAGCGACCTCCACCATGGCTCCGTCCCGGAAGCCCGCGACGTCGTTGAGCACGTCCGCGCCCGCTTCCAGGCACGCCCGCGCCACCTCGGCGTGCCGGGTGTCGACCGAGACGGCGCAGCCCCCCGCCTCGGCGAGCCCGCGCACTACCGGCTCGATCCGGGCCACCTCCTCGGCCGGGGACACCTCGGCGGCCCCGGGGCGCGTCGACTCCCCGCCGACGTCCAGGACAGCGGCGCCGGCCGCCGCCATCGCCAGCCCCTCCCGCAGGGCGGCCTCCGCGTCGACGCCGCCGGGGCCGACGAACCGGCCGCCGTCGGAGAAGGAGTCCGGCGTGACGTTCAGGATGCCCATGACCAGCGCTCGATCCGTCGGCAGCTCGAAGCGGCCGCATCGCCACACGCCCACCGTCAGCTCCTCTCGCCGCCGGGAGTCCGCTCGCCGGCCCGCCGCTCGGGCGGCCCGTGGCGGATAGTATACGTCTGGAGACAAGAGGGGAGAGACATGTCCCAGGACCCGCGCCTGCCCGACGGCGCGCTGCGCCGGCGCATCGCCCCGGTCGCCGACCTGGCCTCCTCCCGCGGCGAGGAAGCGTACCTCGTGGGCGGGACGGTACGCGACGCGCTGCTCGGCCGCCCGCAGGCGCTCGCCGACATCGACGTCGCGCTCGGAGGCGACGCGCCCGCCTATGGGCGCGCGCTGGCCGGACGCCTCGGCGCCGCCTACGTGCCGCTGGCCGAGGAGCGCGGCACGGTCCGGATCGTGACTCCCGACCGCGTCACCTACGACGTCACCGCGTTCGCCGGCACGCTCGACGGCGACCTCGCGCGCCGCGACTTCACCATCAACGCGATGGCGTTCGGCCCGCTCGGCGCGGAGGAGGCCCTGATCGACCCGTTCGGCGGCGAGGAGGACCTGCGGGGAGGCGTCGTGCGCGCGGTGAGCGAGCGGGCCTTCGCCGACGACCCGCTCCGGACTCTGCGCGCCTTCCGGTTCGCGGCCACGCTCGGGTTCGGGATCGACCCGCAGACGCTGGACTGGGTCGGCGAGCACGCCGCCGACCTCACGCGCTCGGCGCCCGAGCGCACCGCCCGCGAGCTCTTCCTCATGCTCGCCGAGCCCCTCTCGGCCGCGTGCGTCACTGCGGCGGACGCGTGCGGCGTCCTGGCCGCCGCGCTGCCCGAGACGCTGCCGATGCGGGGCGTGACCCAGAACGAGTATCACCACCTGGACGTCTGGCACCACTCGCTGGAGACCCTCGCCATGCTGGAGCGTCTCCTCGGCGACCTGCCGGCGCTGGCCGGGGAGCACGCCCGGCGGGTGCTGGCCTTCCTCGACGAGGAGCCGGTGGAGGAGCGGCCGAGGCGGGCGCTGCTCAAGCTCGCCGCGCTCCTGCACGACCTCGGCAAGCCCCCGGCACGGCGCGAGGACGCCGGAAGGGTCACCTTCTACACCCACAGCCGCATCGGCTCGCGGGCGGCGCGAGAGGCCGGCGGGCGCCTGCGCCTGAGCGTGCGCGAGATCGCGGAGCTGGAGGCGTACGTGGACCGTCACCTGGTGCCGGCGGACCTGGAGGCGAGCCGCCCGCTCTCCGACAAGCGGCTCTTCCGCTTCTTCCGCCGCAACGGCGAGGCCGGCGTCGCGCTGCTGCTCCTCGCGGCGGCCGACGGGATGGCCACCCGAGGACCGGCGAGCGACCCCGCGCGGACCGAGTCGATGCGGCGCTTCGCCGGGGCGCTCATCGGCGAGTACTACGAGAGGGTCGGGCCCAGGCTGGAGACCCGCCCGCTCATCACCGGCGGCGACCTCATCGACGAGCTGTCCTTGCCGCCCGGCCCGCTGCTCGGCCGGCTGCTCGACGAGGTGCGGGAGCGGCAGCTCTCGGGCGAGCTCGCCACGCGCGACGACGCGCTGGCGCACGTGCGGCGGGTGCTGGAGCGCGCGGGGCGGTAGGCCGGGGACGAACGCCGGGAGCGTAGGCCCGCTACCCGCGGCCGGCCATGATCAGCGACATGGCCTCGGCCCGGGTGGCGGGGTTGGTCTCGAAGCCGCCGCGCACGGCAGAGGTCGTGGTGACGGCGCCGGCCTTCTGGACGCCGCGCATCGACATGCACAGGTGCTCGGCCTCGATCACGACCATCACGCCCTGGGGCAGCAGGTGCTCCACGATCGTGTCCGCGATCTGGGCGGTCAGGCGCTCCTGGACCTGCAGGCGCTTCGCGAAGACGTCCACGACGCGCGCCAGCTTGGACAGCCCGCAGATGCGGCCGTGGGAGCCGGGGATGTAGGCGACGTGCGCGCGCCCGATGAATGGAACCAGGTGGTGCTCGCACACCGAGTACAGGGGGATGTCGCGCACGAGGATCATCTCGCGGTGCCCCTCGTCGAAGGTCACGCAGAAGTGCTCGGCGGCGTCCTCGGTGATCCCGGCGAAGATCTCGCCGTACATGTCGGCCACTCGCTCGGGCGTGCCGAGGAGCCCCTCGCGCGAGGGGTCCTCGCCGATGCCCTCCAGCATCAGGCGTACACCTTCGATGATCTTGTCGCGGTCCAAGCGCGGCCTCCGTCCGGCGAGCCGCCCCCGCGGCCCGGCGTGCGTCACATCCTAACGCACGCGCTGCCCGGAAGGCAGCGAGGAACGCGCCAAACGGGAGGTGGAGGCGCGAGATGCATGGCAGGGCGCCGGACCCCCCGGGCATGCGCGAGTCAGGTTCAGCCGTTCCCGCCGAACAACCGCATCAGAGCGATCATCGCGGGGCCGAGCACGACGATCAGAGTCGCGGGCAGGATGAACAGGATGACAGGGAAGATCATCTTCACCGGCAGCTTCTGAGCCTGGCGCTCGGCGTGCTGGCGCCTCCTCAGACGCATCTCCTCCGATTGCACGCGCAGGACGTTCGCGATGCTCATCCCGAGGACGTCGGCCTGGACCATCGCCGAGACGAACGAGCTGAGGGGGGTGACGTCAGCTCGCTCCGCCAGACGCTTCAACGCCTCCTTGCGCGACGCTCCGGCCTGCACCTCCTGCAGGGCCCTCCCGAACTCGCGCGCGAGCGCGCCGTCGCTGTTCTTGACGTACTTCGACAGCGCGGCGTCGAAACCCAGACCCGCCTCGACGCTTATCGTCAGCATGTCCAGCATGTCCGGCAACTCGCGACGGATCCCGTCCTGGCGGGAACGGGTGACGGAGGAGAGCCACAGGTTCGGCGACAGGTATGCGAGCACCGCAAGCACCGCGAGGAACAGGAGCTTCATGCCGAACGACCAAGGGAGGAACGCGATGAGGGCGGCGGCCAGCGACGGCAGCAGCAGGGCCGTGCCCAGCTTCACGGCGAAGAACGACTCGGCGCCCATCCCGCCGGGCCTGCCCGCGATGGTGACCCGAGCGGAGAGGCGGCTCCAGTACTCCTTCGGCCACACACGCTGGAGGAGGCCATGCACGCCCCTGCCGAACGGGACCAGCACGCGCTCCTGGAACGACTGCAGGACCGGCTCGGCTTCCCGTATCTGCGCCATCTCGTAGTCGGTCATACCCTTCAGGCGGCGTGCGACCAGCTTCTCGTCGCCGAAGACCATCGACATGCCGCCGTACGCGAAGAGCGCCGCGGCCGCGAACACCAACGCGATAGTCACAGTCATCTCAGTACTCGATCCTCGATACCCGCCTGAGCCACATGACGCCGACGAACAGCAGAAGCCCGGCGCTGGTGAACATCGCCGCTCCCAGTGGGCTGCCGATCGCCGTCATCATGTACGTCGGGCTCATGAGCCAGAGCCCGCCCGCGACCGCGAACGGCAGGACCGTCAGGATGATCGCGGAGAGCTTGCCTTCGGCCGTGAGCGCCTCGACCTGGCGCTCCAGCGCCTCGCGGTCGCGAACGGAACGCGCTACGTTGTCGAGCACCTCGGCGAGGTTCCCCCCGACTTCGCGCTGGATCGCGACGGCCACGACGACCCAGGCGAACTGCCGGCTGCCGAGCCTGTCCGCGACCCCTTGGAGCGACTGCTCGACCGGCACACCCAGCCGCGTCTCGATCTGCACGCGCTTGAACTCGACGGAAGCGGGCGGCCTGCCCTCGTTGACCACCAGTTCGAGCGCCTGCTGCAGGCCCCAGCCGGTCCGAAGGCCTCCGGCGACCAGGTTCAGGACATCCGGCAGCTGGGCGTCGAACGCCGCCGTCCGCCTTCGGCCCTTGCCATCCAGGAGCGCGAGCGGGCCGACGCTGGCGAGCACGATGGTCACGAGGCTCAGCGTCAGATCGCCGGAAAGCATCTGGACGACCCAGCCGAGGAGCACGACCGTTGTGATGTGAGCGGTGATGTACTCGGCCGGCCTCAGGGAGACGCCCGCCCTCTCGAGCTTCTGGGCTATGGGCTGGGTGAAGCCGCGCCGTCCCGCCACCGCTCCCACAGCCTCGACGACCCTCGCGCACAGGTCGCGTTCCGGATCGCGAGGTGCGCCGGTCTCGCCGTGCAGTTGGTCGTAGTATCGGAGCTGGTCGAGTCGTCCCCGCCTTCCGAGGAGCGACAACAGTCCGGCGAATGCCAGGATGACGACGGAGCCGAACGCGAGCGAGACGGAGCCGACGAGGTAGGCGGGGGCGGCGGCGGGGACCGAAAGCCCCGTGCCCGCCCACTCCACGGCCTGGAGGTACGCCGGGTTGGGAAACACGGTGGCGGCCGTGGCATGCCTGCCGCCGGCCTCGGCACGGATGTCCACCTCGATGTCCTTCGTATGGGGCTCCGAGCTCCTGTAGGTGACCGAGTAGACGCTGCTGAACTCGCGCGCCAGCCCCGCGTAGTAGTCCGAGAGGCCGCCGCTGTCCGCGAACGAGACGCTCCTGCCCCGCGTCCGGGAGGCCAGAGTGCCGAGAGCGCTCTCGTTGAGGTCGGGGGATCGCAGGGCCACGGAGAGCACCACCGCGTTCGCATCCTGCAGTGCCCGTACCGTCATATCGAGGTTGCGTACGCTAGACGTGTCCCCGCCGTCGGACAACAGCACGACGACACGCCTCCCCTCCCGCGTCACGGACAGGATCCGCGCCGAGGTGACCAGTGCGTCATACACGGCCGTCCCGCCATGTGCCGTCAGCGACTCGACTCCCCGCAGGAGAGAGTCCCGGTCCCTCGTGAAAGGCACGACGACTTCCGGCTCGGAGCTGAACGCTACCAGCGCTACGGGCGCGCGCCCGCCCATGTCGGCGCAGAACGTCCTCGCAGCCTGTTGCGCGTCCTCGAGCGGTCTGCCCTTCATGCTGCGGCTCGTGTCCATGACCAGGACGATGTTCACGTCCGAGGCCTCCGGGTCCAAGCGTGACGACCTGGCCAGCCAGACCGCCTCCCCGTTCTCGGTCACCTCGAACTCCGGATGCGCGAGACCCTCGCGATCGAGCATCTCCGCGGGCAGCCCGATCTCGAGCGTGACCAGCGGGTACGAGTCCGCGTCGATGCCGTGCACGCTCAGGTCGAGACCTGCCTGGTCCGCCGAGGCGGTGAGCACGGGAAGCGTCGCCAGGGCTCCCACCAACAAGAGCGCCACGGATGTGTGCCGAAGGCCCTGCATCGTCACGCCCGCTCCGGCGGCTCGTACTCGAACAGGTCAGCCTGGAGCACGATACCGAGATCCTCCAGCTTGCGCACGACTTTGGGGCGCAGCCCCGTCGTCTTCAGCCTGCCGAGGAACCGCCCCTCGGGGTCCAGACCGGCGGAATAGTCGAAGTAGAAGATGTCCTGAAGGACGATCGTCTCGCCCTCCATGCCCTCCACTGCGGTGACATGCGTGGCGCGGCGAGACCCGTCGTTCAAGCGGGTGAGATGAACGATGAGATCGAGCGCGGCACACGCCTGTTGCCTGATGGCGGTGACCGGGAGGTCGAACCCGGCCATCATGACCATCGTCTCCAGCCGCGCCAGCGCGTCGCGCGCCGAGTTCGCGTGGATCGTCGAGAGCGACCCTTCGTGACCGGTGTTCATCGCCTGCAGCATGTCGAGCGCCTCACCGCCGCGTACCTCGCCCACGATGATGCGGTCGGGGCGCATCCTCAGGGAGTTGCGAACGAGGTCGCGTATCGTCACCTGCCCCTTGCCCTCGATGTTCGCCGGTCGTGATTCGAGGCGTAGCACGTGCTCCTGGTTCAACCGCAACTCCGCGGCATCCTCGATGGTCACTATCCGCTCGTCGTGCGGCACGAACGAGGACAAGACGTTCAGCAGGGTCGTCTTGCCGGTGCCGGTCCCCCCCGAGATGAGCACGTTCAGCTTCCCCCTCACCGAGGCCTCGAGGAACCGCACCAGGTTGGGAGTCAGCGATCCGAACCCTACGAGATCCTCGGCCGTGTAGGGCTCGACGGAGAACTTGCGTATCGTCAGCATCGGTCCGTTGACGGCGAGGGGGTGGATGATGGCGTTCACCCGGGAGCCGTCGGGGAGGCGGGCGTCGACCAGCGGGGAGCTCTCGTCGATCCGCCTGCCCACCCTCCCCACGATCTTGTCGATGATCCTCCTCAGGTGGTCCTCGTCGACGAAGCGCCGGTCGGTGCGGTGGATCTTGCCCGCGCGCTCGATGTAGACGGCGTCCGGGTTGTTGACCATGACCTCCGTGACCGACGGGTCGTTCAGGAAGCTCTCGATCGGACCGTATCCGAGCACGTTGTCCACTACGTCCTGGATGATCTCGCCGCGGTCCGCCTCGGAGAGCGGTGTTGTCTCCTCCCTCAGGTGCTCCCTGAGCCTCCGCTCGATCTCGTAGCGGAGGCCGATGCCGTCTCCCAGGTCGTCCAGCGCCGGTCCCATCTCCTCGATCAGGAGATAGTGAAGGTGCCCGGTTATCGCGTCCCTGGCCTTCCTTGAAGAGGGATCCGCCAAGACCTGGTCGGAGAATTCCCGCGGAGAGGCTTGAGCCAACCGGTCCCTAAGCGACATCGTCCGTCCTCTCCTGTTCGAAGCGCCGCACGACGTCCCGCGCGATCTCATCGATGCTGCGCGCCACCCTGGACTTGGGAGCGTCCAGAACCACGGGAACACCCTTGTTGATCGACCTGGGGACGAGCAGGTCGCTGGGTATCCGTGCTCCGATCGGAGCACCTATCGCTTCCGAGACCTTCCCCTCTTCCAGGAAGACCTTGCTGTCGGCCCTGTTGAGCACGAGGCGCATAAGATCCCCGTCGTATCCCAGCTGATGCAGCTTCTGCATCGAGATCTTGGTGTTCTTGATGCTGGCGACGTCCATCGTCGTCACCACGTAGACCGCGTCGCTCTGGTCGAGAGCCCCGAGGACGACGTCCGAGAAGGCCGGCGAGGTGTCCACCACGACGTAGTCGGCCAGCTTCCTGAGGTGGCCGATGATCCCGTTGACGCGTGCGGATGTTATCCCTTCGGAGTCCTCGGGACGCACCGGGGCGAGCATCGCCCTCACTCCCGAGGAATGCTCGACGAGCAGACCCTCGAGCATCGTCGAGTCGAGCCGTTCGTACACCTGGGCCGCGTCGTGGATCGTGCGCTTGGGCTCCAGGCCGAGGACGATCCCGACATCGCCGAACTGCAGGTCGAGGTCGAGCAGGATCACACGCTTGCCGTGGTTCCTCACCAGCGCGACGCCCAGGTTCGTCGAGAGGAACGTCTTGCCCACACCGCCCTTGGTGCTGAAGACCGTCACCACGCGCGCTTCGGGCTGGATCTCGCCGGGGTCTTCCGGCCCGCGCTTTCGCGCGCGCTCGAACGCGGCCGTCCCCGCCGCGCGCACGGCGTCGAGCACCTCCTGAGGAGATGCCTCGTCCACCGGCAGCACGTCACTCACGCCGCTGCGCATGGCCAGCCGCAGCAGCTCCGTGTCCAGATTCCTGG
Source organism: Coriobacteriia bacterium (assembly GCA_014859305.1). Classification (NCBI taxonomy): domain Bacteria; kingdom Bacillati; phylum Actinomycetota; class Coriobacteriia; species Coriobacteriia bacterium. The sequence goes on along the minus strand of JACUUM010000024.1, from coordinate 13,908 downwards.
CGAGCAGGACGACCGCCGCATCGGAGCGGTTCAGCGCCTCCTCGATCCTGACGAGCGTCGCCGCGTCGGCCAGAGACGGCCCTACGACGAGCACCTGCGGCCGATCCGACGGCGTCAGGCGCTGGAGCGCGTCGTCGACGCAAGTCGAGCGCTCGACAGTGTCCTCGGCACCGCCGTCCAAAAGGATGACCAGCGGCGCCGATATCTGGTCTTCGGGTTCTGCGAGCAGGATCCTCATCGTCCCGCCTACTTGTACACGCCGGCGCGCCGGACGCCCGCGGTCACCGGAGCGCCGTCGCTGTCCGCGGGCAACAGCGCCAGCCACACCTTGCGGTCGTCGCGGGAACCGAAACCGAAGTTCACGCCGTACACGAGCTTCTCAGCATCCTCGGGCGAGAGCGCCAGGGTCACCGTGATCGGCCCCGTCTCCTGTTGTGCCACACCGCCGGAGCCGAGCCCCTGACCACCCTGCGCGGCCTGCGTCACGCCTTCGGTCTTCTCCACGCCCACGCTGCGGTCCACCGCGAGGACGCGCGTCTTGCGGACCACGATCCTCGTGACGCTATCGTCGCCCTCGTCATCGTCGGCGAGGGAGAGGATCACCGCTACGTGGTCGCCAGGCTTCAGGAGGCCGGAGACGCCGCTCACCATGTCGACGGGCAGGGAGACGGCGACGTAGTCCTTCGGCACGTTGTGCGCGAGCCCCGCCTCGCTGGGGTACTGGAAGCGGCTCGTGCTCAGCTGCTCGCCCGAAGAGACGGGCACGGCGAGCACCTGCCCCTCGACCATGCGCGCCGAGGATATCGCTCCGGCCGCGACGAACCTGCGCGGGATCCTGGCACGGGTGACGAGCTTCTGCTCGAAGAGCTGCTCCGCGCTCACGCCCCTGGGGATGTCCGCCTCGGCGACGAGGACCTCCACCGGCTGCGAGTCCGCGTCGATCGTGGCCTTCGCGCTCGTGAGATAACGTCCGGCCAGCACGGCCGCGAACCCGCCGAGTACCAGTGCGACGACGATCATGATCATTCTCGAGCGCAAGGCTACTCCCCCTGTCGGCCTGGTCGCCGCGTTGCGGCGTCTACTCCTCCAACCACCAGCGCACGCCTGCGTAGGGCTGCAGAGGCATCCTGCCTGTCATCTCGGTGGACGCCACCTGCAGCAGCCTTCCGGTCATCGTCCCGGCGTCGGCATCCGCATCGCCCCTCACGAAGACGTTCAGGAAGCCGATCACCCTCACGTACGTGGCCCCTGTCGTCTCCTCCCAGTCGAAGCACTCGGGTGCGGCCAGACCGTCGATCACGACGACAGGGCAGACGATGAACCGCCGGCACGAGACCCCGTCTGGGTCGAGCGGCGGCTTGTAGATCCCCGACGCATCGTGGACAAGGTCGGCGAACTCGTGGTCGCACCCGCTGAGGTAGTCGTTCAGGGCCTTGTAGTTGGGCACCTGGACGTTGCCCGGTTGTGTGGGGAACGTGTCGCCGATGCTGATGGGCTGGCTCGACCCGCCGTCTTTGATCAGGTTCTTCGTGTTGTTCTCGTCGGAGAAGGAAGTCAGGTCGACGATGTGGTAGTTGCCCTGGCTGGCATCACCGGCTGCGAGCTTGAGCGTGTACTCCTCTCCCAGCGGGAGGCCGTACGGTGGGGCGAGGTCCTCGGCCAGGATGCCGAAGGGCATGACGCCGCTCTCGTACGTCGTGGGCGAGCCCACGACGGCCGTCGCCCCTGCTTCGATCGGCTTGTCGCCATGTCCGAACCACCGGGCGAAGAAGACAGGAGCGGTTCCTCGGACGGTGACATGGATAGTGTCGGTGAAACCCGAGCCGGTCGTGCTCGAGAAGCTCGACGTCACCCACTCCACCGGAAAGGCGGCGTTCTCCTGAACGTAGATGTCGGCGTCGGCGGCGGCGCCGGCCGTATCGGAAGGAAGCTGCTGGACCCCCGCGAGCGCGCCCGCATCGGCCGCCGACTGCAGGTTCCGGCGCGTCGCGTACAGGGAGCCGGCGTCCACGACGGTCATCGCGACGCCGAACAGCACACCGAACGCGAACAGAACCGCGACGACGGTCGCCGTCGCGCCCTCGTCACCTCTCAAGGCCGGAATGATGTGCCGCCGGCCCGCGCCGCGAGAACCCGCTCCACCCAACGCTCTCTCGCGTCTCATCTCAATACTCCGCTCGCATGACGGCCGTGCTGCTGAGCGAGACGGCTTCGGGCCTGATGACCCAGTCGCTGCCGAGCAGCCCTACCTGGAACGGATAGCTGACCGTGACCTCCACTGACTTCTCGCCGGCCGTCGTGCCCTCCGAGGGCCCGGTGACCGAAACCATCGTGGGGTCGAGAGGGAAGGCGCGATCCTTCACCGCCGACTCGTCGAACTTCCCGACCGCGGCGAGCCTGGCGCCCTCCCGTGCCGCGTGCGTGATCGACAGCTGCGCCGCGTACAGGCGACCCAGTTCCACCATGCCGACCACGATCATCAGCAGCAGGATGCAGACGATCGCGAACTCCACGGCGGCTGCGCCCGCCTCCCGCCGCACGGCGTCTCTTGCGCCCATGACGACCATGACGAGTGCCATCCCGCCTCTTCCTCGGTAGACTCACCCGGCGGGCTTCCCCGCCGGGTGAGTCGGACGTGCGAACCTGCGGCCTACGGGTTCCACCCGTTAACGGCGCCCTGGAGCTTGATGAAGAACGCGTTGAGCGCGCCGCCGAAGAGCCCGACACCGGCGATAATCACGAACGCGATGAACGCCACCAGCAGGCCGTACTCGGTCGCCGTCGCACCCTCCTCGGACGCCCGCAGCGTCTGAGCCTTCACATACAGCTTGGTGAACATCTGCACAGCACCTCCTCCCCGTTGGGGGCCGGCCCTCCGGCCCGCCTCTGCCGACGGGCCGGAACGTCCCCCGTGTTCGCGTCCCGCCTCGGCGGAACGCTCATCCATATCCTTCCGGTTCTTTGACAGTCTTCGCCACGAGCAAACGGATGAATCGGGATGAACGCGCTGCTCCGATGGTTTTCGCCCATGGGTCGAGGAGAGGAGTCATACTGGAGGATGAGTCAGACCGGACGGCGAAGGGGTAGCGTGGTCGAGCGCGGGGACGAGGGCCACCCGCGCGAGTGTTGTCGCACCACACGCGGCGCGGCCGCGCGGGAGCAGCTACCCGCCTTGCTCCGACACGTCCACGAGCCCGCTGCGCACCGCGGCGAGCACCGCTTGGGTGCGGTCGGTGACGTCGAGCTTGCGCAGGATGTGGCTCACGTGGCTCTTGACGGTCGCCTCGGCGATCCAGAGCGTCTGCCCGATCTGGCGGTTGTTGCATCCCTTCGCCATCAGTCGCAGCACGTCGACCTCGCGTTCGGAGAGGCCCTCGATCGGCTGCGGGGCGTGGTGGGGGGGCTGGCCGTCGATCACGCGCTTGGCCACCGTCGGGTCCAGTACCGTCTGGCCCTCGACCACCGCGCGAACCGCCTGCAGGATGCCGTCGGGCCTGGTGTCCTTCATGACGTAGCCGGCGACCCCGGTGGAAAGCACCGCGAAGAGCTCCTCGTCGTCGTCGTAGCTCGTGAGCACGACGATCCGCGTCGTCGAACCGGACCCGCCCATCTCGCGGCAGACCTCCACCCCGCTCATCTTGGGCATACGCAGGTCGAGCAGGAGCACGTCGGGGTCCAGCTCGCGTGCCAGGCGCAGCGCCTCCTCGCCGTCGGCGGCCTCGCCGACGACCCGGATGTATCCCTCGGCCTCGAGCAGGTTGCGAAGCGCGAGGCGGACGAGCTCGTGGTCGTCGGCGATCAGGACACGGATATCGCCCATCGCTCCTCCCCTTCGCCCTCGATAGGCATCGTAGCGACCAGCCGGGTCCCCTCACCCGAGTCGCTGAACACCTCCAGCGTGCCGCCCTCCTGCTCGATGCGCTGCCGCATGCTCCGCAGCCCGATGGTGTTGCCGGCGTCGCTGTCCGTGAACGCAGAATCCACGTCGAAGCCCTCGCCGTCGTCCGATACCGACAGCGTGACGGAGCCGGACTCGAACCGGAGCAGGACCTCCAGGTCGGACGCGCCGGCGTGCTTGATGGCGTTGCCGATCGCCTCGCGTGCGATGCGGTAGAGAGAGACCTCGGCGCCCAGCGCCAGACGCTGCTGCTCGCCCTCGACGACGACCCGTCCTGCGAGGGGGCGGTCGCACGTCATCTCCTGGACCCAGAACTCGATGGCACCGGCGAGGCCCAGCTCGCGTAGCTTCATCGGGCGCAGGTCGTAGATGTAGCGGCGCAGGTCGGCGAGGCTGCTGGCCAGCAGCTCCGAGACCTCCGCCAGGCGTCGCCTCGTCCCTGCCGGGTCCCGCACGACCTGCTTGCGGCACACCTCAAGCCCGAGCGAGACGCTGAACAGCGACTGGGAGAGCCCGTCGTGCATCTCGCGCGCGATCCGGTCTCGCTCGCTGGCGAGCAGCGAGTAGCGGGCCTGCTCGGCCAGGCGCGCGTTCTCGAGCGCGGAGGCGGCGAACGACGCCAGCACCACGAGGAACGCGACCTGCTCCTCTTCGAAGCGGCGCTTGCGTGAGTTGATCGCGCACAGCAGTCCGATGGGGTGCTCCTGCACCTTCACGGGCACGCACAGCAGCCAGGCGTCGTTGGGACCGTCGAGGTGCAGGTAGGTGCGGCCGGTCCGGTAGACCTGCTCGGCGATGCCTTCGAGCTGCTCGCTCCACCACGATTCGGGATGCTTGCTGCGCGCGCCGCGGACGACGAGGTGCTCGGCGTCCAGACGCTCGTCGTCCTCGTGGAACAGGCAGACGATCGCCTTGTCGGTGTTGGTCACGCGCTTCGCGTGCGTCACGACGGAGTCGAGGACCTCGTAGACGGAAAGCGTCGAGGAGACCGCCGAGGCGACCTCCTGCAGCGACGAGATGAGGTCGAGCCGGGCGCGCCGGGCGCTGAGCCTGGACAGCAGATGTCGCAGCCGGCGGCGGAGGCGGAAGCGGCCCCGAGCCAGGGGGGCGGATGCGAGCAGCGCCGCGCGGGGCACGGGCTCGAAAGGCTCGCGGGCTATGAGGTCGTCACGCGTGTCCACGGAGGGTCCCCCCCTTGCCATGGGCGCCCCACCTTGGCAGGGAAGACGAATGCTGCACATATCTTACATCGGCACGTCGGCGCCTGTGATGAATAGCACCGTTCGTCGCCGATGAACGGTCGTGCGCGTAGAGGACCGGCGGCGCGAGAGACCGGGCCGGGGCGCCGAGCCCTCAGCTCGCTGCGTACGGCGGCTCGAGGGGCAGCTGCGGCAACTCGCGGGGGTCGTGCTCGCCTGCCGGCCTCAGCCCGTCCGCGTAGGCGCGCAGCACCTCCTTGGTGCGGCGCTCCAGCCGCTCGCGCACGCGCGGGCTGCGGCGCGCCCATACGTCGATCCCCGGCCAGTGCAGGAAGCGGCTCAGCCGGCCGTGAGACACCGCGTCCTGCACGCAGTGCAGCGCCACCCCCAGGTAGCGAAGGTCCTTGTCGTCGATCGCCCGCGCGAGGAACGCCTCGGCGAGCTCCTCCGCCCCCCGGTTGGCGAAGTGGTAGCCGAGGAAGACCCGCTTGCCGCCGGGGAACAGCCGGTCGGTCGCGGCGTCCCACAGCGCCACCTGCTCGGCATCGGCGGGAGCGTACCCGCACTGCTCCGCCCAGCGACGGGTCAGCGTGTGGTGGACGTGGGCGTTCACCGGACGGACGGCCCCCGCCCAGGGCGAATGCGGCGGACCCGACCGGACCCGCCGCCTCGATACGTCACGTTCACCCCCGCCTACGCCTGCGGGACCGGCTGGACGCCCTCGGCGCCCTCTTCCTTCTCCTTGGGCTTGCGCACCCGCTTGGGCTTCTCGGCCTCCGCGGCGGCCTCGGCCTCCTCGCGCTCCCTCTCGCGCGCGAGCTGCTCGTCCCACTTGTTGGCGAGCAGGGCCTCCAGCTCCTCCTTGTCGACCGTCTCGCGCTCCATGAGGACGGCGGCCATCAGGTCGAGCTGGGCGCGGCGCTCCGAGAGGATGCCGTGCGCCTTCTCGAACGCCTCGTCGATGAGCCTGCGGATCTCCTTGTCGATCTCGTAGGCGATCTCGGGACTGTAGTCCGCGTTGGCCGAGAAGTCCCGACCCAGGAAGACCTCGTGGTTGGACTCGCCGAAGGTCTGCGGCCCGAGCTTCTCGCTCATGCCGTAGCGCATGACCATCTGCTTGGCCATCTTCGTGGCGCGCTCGATGTCGTTCGACGCGCCGGTGGTGACGTCGCCCAGCGCCAGCTCCTCGGCCACGCGCCCGCCGAGGAACATCGCCAGGTTGTCGAGCATCTCGCCTCTGGCCACGAGGAACTTGTCCTCGGTCGGGAGGGCCAGCGTGTAGCCGAGCGCCTGGCCGCGCGAGATGATGCTGATCTTGTGGATCGGGTCCGTGTTGGGCAACACGTGGCCGACGAGTGCGTGACCGGACTCGTGGTAGGCGATGACGCGCTTCTCCTTCTCGGAGATCAGCCTGGTCTTGCGCTCGGGGCCGGCGATGACGCGCTCGATCGCCTCCTCGAGCTCGTACATGTCCAGCAGCTTCTTGCCGTGGCGCGCCGAGAGCAGCGCCGCCTCGTTCACGAGGTTCGCGAGGTCGGCGCCGGTGAAGCCCGGCGTGCGGCGCGCGAGCACCTCGATGTCGACGTCGTCGGCCATCGGCTTGCCGCGCGCGTGGATCTTGAGGATGCCCACGCGGCCCTTCAGGTCGGGTCGGTCCACCACGATCTGGCGGTCGAAGCGCCCCGGGCGCAGCAGCGCGGGGTCGAGGATGTCGGGGCGGTTCGTGGCGGCCATGAGGATGACGTTGTCCTTGATGTCGAAGCCGTCCATCTCCACGAGCAGCTGGTTCAGCGTCTGCTCGCGCTCGTCGTGGCCGCCGCCGAGACCGGCGCCGCGCTGGCGGCCGACCGCGTCGAGCTCGTCTATGAACACGATGCAGGGGGCCGCAGCCTTGGCCTGCTCGAAGAGGTCGCGCACGCGCGAGGCGCCCACGCCCACGAACATCTCGACGAAGTCCGAGCCCGAGATCGAGAAGAACGGCACGGCCGCCTCGCCCGCGACCGCGCGAGCGAGCAGCGTCTTGCCGGTCCCCGGAGGCCCGACGAGCAGCACGCCCTTGGGGATCTTGGCGCCGAGTGCCTGGAACTTGCCGGGGTTGGCCAGGAACTCCTTGATCTCCTGGAGCTCCTCGACGGCCTCATCGGCGCCGGCGACGTCCTTGAAGGTGATCCTCGGCTGGTCGCGCGTCATGCGCTTCGTCTTGGCCTTGCCGAAGGACATGATCTTGGAGTTGCCGCCCTGGAACTGCTGCATGAAGAAGATCATCACCAGCACGAGCAAGCCGATGGGCAGCAGCGAGGTCAGCAGTCCCGTCCACCACGCGGTGTTCTGCGGGTCGACGTCGAAGGTCAGCGTCCGGCCCTCGTCGGCGTAGTCGCGCTGGGCGGCCTGCATCTGCTCGGTGAACGCGTCCTCGCCGAGGAACTGCGACGTGTACTGGACCGGGTCCTCCTTGTCCTTCATGGCCTCGGCGGACTCGTAGAACGTGCCCTCGATGACGCGGTCGCGCGCCTTGGCCTCGGCGGTCACGATGCGCTGCTCGCCGAGCGCCTGCTGGAACTCGCTGGTCTTGAGCTTGGTGACCTTGTCGCCACCCGGCATGTTGCTGGAGATGAACAGCGCGGCCAGCCCTATGAGGAGCAGGTAGAGCAGCGCCGTCCTGATGTTCTTGTTCAAGACTCTCTCCCTCGAGCCGTGAGGCGGACCCTTCAGGCGCCGTAGACCTCTGGCCGCAGAACACCCACGTAAGGCAGGTTCCGGTACTTCTCGGCGTAGTCCAGCCCGTAGCCGACCACGAACTCGTCGGGTATCTCGAACCCGACGAAGGCACACTCTATGGGTACCCGCTGCTTGCCTGTCTTGCTCAACAGCGTCACCACCTCGAGCGAGCGGGGCTTGCGTGACGCCAGATTGCGCAGCAGGTACTTGAGCGTCAGTCCGGTGTCGAGGATGTCCTCGACCACGAGCACGTTGCGGTCCTCGATCACCTCGTCGAGGTCCTTGATGATCCGGACCACGCCGGAGGTCTTCGTCGAGGAGCCGTAGCTGGAGACCGCCATGAAGTCGATCTCCACGGGTGAGGCGATCGTGCGGGCGAGGTCCGCGACGAACAGCGCCGCGCCGCGCAGGACGGCCACGAGGAGCACGCTCTCGTCACCGTAGCGCTCGCTGATCTCCTCGCCCAGCTCTCTCACCCGGGTCTGGATCTCGTCCTCTGTCAGCACCACTCCTGCGAGGTCGGGGTGCATCCGCCAGTCCTTCCGCGCTACGCCCGGTCCCGTCCGCTCCACGTGAGCCGGAGCGCCCGGCGGGTCTCCGGACCCACCTTGTGCTCCTCGCTCAGCCTCACTCCCGCGACCCATACGATCGCCTCTCCGTCGCGCACCACCGGCGTGACCGGCCGCCGCCTCCGCGGCACCTTCGCGTCGGTCAGGATGTCGGAGAGCTTCTTGGTCCCCCTCATCCCGAGGGGCCGCATGCGGTCGCCCTCCCTCGGCGAGTCCACGATCAGCGGCCCGCTGACGCGATCCGCATCCACCGTCGCCGTCTCGGGCCCGCCCGTCGGCGCGTCCGGCGCGACCTCCTCGGCGGAGATGGAGCCGGCCTCGCCGAGCTCGGCGATACCCGGGATGTCGAGCAAAGCGGGTGCCAGGGCAGGGAGGCTCTCCCCCGCCCGGCAGACCACCATCGTATCGTACTCGGTGAAGGCCCGCAGGCCCTCCGGGAGGTCCCTCGCGAAGCCCTCCGAGGACACCCCGTCCACCAGTGCCTCGAGGTGCGCGGCCTCCAGCCGCGACGCCTCGGGGAAGGCCTCGACCAGGGCGGCCCGCAGCGCGCGCCGGATGATCGGACGCGTGAGCGTCGTCATGAGCGCGCGATCGACGCGCAGCTCGGGCGCGCCGCCGCGGGTCTCGACCGTTTCCGTGAAGTCGCGCGCGAACGCCTCGGCCATCTCCGCGAGCAAGGCGTCCTCCTCGCCGACGATGTCGGCGGTGCGCTCGACGGCCTCGGCGAAGCGAGGGTTCATCGCCGCGAGCAGCGGTACGACCTCCCAGCGTACACGTGCGCGCGTGCGAGAGATGTCGCGGTTGGTGGGGTCCTCGCGCCAGGGCTGCCCGAGCGAGTCGAGGTAGGCCGTCACCTGGCTCCGCCGCGCCCGGAGCAGCGGGCGTACGACGCGGCCGCGCACGGGGCGGATGCCGGCCAGCGCGCCGGGTCCGGCACCCGCTATCAGACGCATGAGCACGGTCTCGACGCGATCGTCGAGCGTGTGTGCCACCGCTACGCGGCCGCGTTCGACCGCGACGTCCGCGCGCCGGCAGGCCGCGTCGAGCTCCTCCTCGGCGAAGCGGTAGCGCACCCTGCGGCCGGCGTCCTCGACGTTGAGCCCCTCCGCGGCCGCGTACGCGCCGACGTCGTAGCGCGCGACCGTCACCGGCACGCCGAGGGACGCGCACAGCTCGGAGACGAACGCGGCGTCCTCGGCCGAGTCGGGGCGCAGCATGTGGTCGACGTGCAGGACCGACAGCGGGGAGCCGGGCGCGAGCGTGCCGGAGGCCAGAAGCCTCAGCAGCGCGACGCTGTCCGCCCCGCCGGAGACCATGGCGACGACCGGCGCGCCCGGAGGGAGCATCCCGCCGGATCCGACCGCCTCGCGGGCGAGCCGCTCGAGCGCGAAGCCGTCGCCGCTCGCGCCCGGTCGCGCACCGCCGTTCGTACGCTCCGCCACCGGCCTCCCTCCCGTCATGGCCTGAGGGTAGCGGGGGGACGCCGCGCAGGCCAGCTGCGGCGGCCGGCGCTGCCCGCGTCGCCGGTGTCTCGCCTCACGCGCCGCCCGCTTCGGTGCCGCTACGAAGCGCCAGAGCGTCCTCCACGGTCTCGAGAGCGGCGTCGATGAGAAGCGCGAGCAGCGCCGCCGCGAGCGCTCCCTCGGTGATGTAGGCGAGGTTGCGCTGGACGAGGCCGGCGATGATCGGCACGCCGAGGCCGCCTGCACCGACCGTGGCGCCGAGGGTCGCGGTACCCACGGCGACGATGGTCGACGTCCGCACGCCGGCGAGGATCACCCGCACGGCCAGCGGCAGCTCCACGCGAGCGAGCACCTGCCAGGGGCCCATGCCGATACCCCTCGCCGCGTCGACGGTGTCCCCCGGCACGCTCTCGATGCCCGCGATCGTGTTGCTCACCACGGGGAACAGCCCGTAGACGAACAAGGCCGTAACGGTGGGGAGGAACCCGAAGGCGTCCAACGCCGGCACCGCGAGCACGAGAACGGCCACGGGCGGGAACGTCTGGCCGAGGTCGACCGCGGCTTCCACCACGCGCTTGAAGTCCCTCCCCGACGGCCGCGTCACCCACAGGCCGAGCGGCACACCGGCGAGCACCACGAGTACCGACGCCGTGGCCACCAGCGCTACGTGCTGCGCCGTGAGGGTCGCCAAGCCGGTCCTCTCATAGAGCAGTCGGGGGGCGTCGGGGTAAAGCGCCCCGAGGAACGCCTCCCATGCGCGCGGCGCCGAGACGAGGGCGGCGAAGCTCGCCGCGGCGGCCGCGATCAGGGCGAGCCGACGGCGGAGACTTCGCGCGGTCACGACGGGTCCTCGGACAGCGCCGATTCGATCGACTCGAAGCCGACCTCCCCGACGAGCCGGTCCGCCTCGTCGACTACCGGCATCGACCGGAAGCCGAGGCCGAGCATCCGGGAGAGCGCGTCCTTGAGGGACACGTCGGGGGTCACCGCGACGGTCCCGGCGTCGACTTGAGTGACGACGGCCTCGATGTCCCCGTCCCGCAGCATCCGCTTGTCGAGCCAGCCGGTCAGGCCGCCCCCGGCGTCGACCGTGTACACGAAACGCGACGCCCCGCCCGCCCTTCTGGCAGCGTCCACGGGCGTTCCCTCCCGTACGCTCGGCGGGTCTCGTCGCATGACGTCGCCCACACGTATGCGGACGAGCCGCTTCAAGGCGCGGTCGGCGCCGATGAAGTCGTGGACGAACTTGTCCGCCGGCCGTTCGAGGATCGCCTCCGGCGTGTCCTGCTGCAGGAGACGGCCACCCCTCATGATCGTGATGTAGTCAGCCAGGCGGATCGCCTCGTCGATGTCGTGCGTGACGAACAGGACCGTCTTGCGCAATTCGCGCTGGATGCGCGCGAACTCCTCTTGGAGGCGCTCGCGCGTCAGCGGGTCGACCGCCCCGAACGGCTCGTCCATGAGCAGCACCGGAGGATCGGCCGCTAGCGCCCTGGCCACTCCCACGCGCTGCGCCTCCCCGCCCGAGAGCTGGCGAGGGTGCCTGTCGCCGTAAGTGGCCGGATCGAGGCCCACAAGGCGCATCAGCTCGTCGCCGCGACGCTGGATGCGACGCCTGTCCCAGTGCAGCAAACGCGGCACCGTGCCTATGTTCTCGCGTACGGTCAGATGCGGGAACAGCCCGACCGACTGGATCGCGTAGCCCAGCCCGCGGCGGAGATCCTCGGGATCGCAACGCGATACGTCCTGCCCGCCGATCAGGACGCGCCCCGACGTGGGTTCGACGAGCCGATTCACGGTGCGCAGAAGGGTGGTCTTGCCCGACCCTGACGGGCCGATGAGCATGCAGACCGCACCCTCGGGTACCTTCGCGCTGACGTCGTCGACCACGGTTCGCGCGCCGTACGCCTTCGTCACGTGGTCGAACTCGATCACGCGCGCACCCCCCTCGGCGTGACCGCCCTCGCTAGCCAGCGCAACGAGTAGTCGGCCAGCACCGCGAGCGCGATCACCGGCAGCGCGCCGAGGAGCGTGAGGTCGTAGGCGCCTTGCCCCAGGCCGTTGAACACCAGCGTCCCGAGGGTGCGGGCCCCGACGAGCGCCGTCACGGTGGTGATCCCGATGACGAGCACGGCCGCGATCCTGACGCCTTCCAACACGAGCGGGAGCGCGAGCGGGAACCGCACGCGCAGCAGGAGCTGGACCGGCGTCATGCCCATCCCCTTCCCGGCGTTCACCGCACCGGGGTCGACCCCCCGGAGCCCAAGGTAGGTGTCGCGCACGATCGGCAGCAGCCCGTAGAGCGTGAGCGCGAGGAACGCGGGCGCGAAGCCTATCCCTCGGATGCCGAGCTGCCTCAGGACGGGGTAGGTCGTCGAGAGCAGCGCCAGCGGTGCGATCAGCAGGCCGAGAAGCGCAAGGCTCGGCACCGTCTGGATGAGACCCGTGACGGAGAGGACGCCCCTCCTGACCGCCGGGGCGCTCGCCGCCCTCGTGCCCAACGGCACGCCGATGACCGCGGCGGAGAGCAGGCTGCCACCCGACAGCGCGACGTGCCCGCCCATCCCCTCCCAGAAGATCCGCGACTGCACCTCGTACTCCACCGCGAGCGAGATGCGGTCGAGACCGCCGAGGACGACGGCTCCCGCGATGCCCACGGCCAGCGCCGCCCCCAGAGCCGGCCTCGCGGCCCCGTCGCCGTAGGCGTCGTCGCCGGCGAAGAGCAGCATGGCGGCGCCGGCGACCGCCAGCCACGTGCCGGCTCCTACGGAAGCCCGCGCGAAGGGCGAAGCCGCCTCCAGCAGGGCACGAGAGGCCGACCCCAGCGCCCAGGCGAGCGACACGACGAGCGCGGTCCCGTCGAGCAGCGCGAGCAGGCCGCGGAGCCGGCGGCGGGCGACGAAGGCGGCGACCAGGGCGAGCGCCGCGAAGCCCGCCACAGCGAGCGCCCAGCCACCCGCTGCCCCGAGTCCGTGTGGCACCCCTTCGGCAAGGCGGTTCTCGCGCAGCGAGACCAGCGGGAGGGCGAGCAGGGCGAGTGCCGCGAGGAGGCCGCCGGCGAGCATGACCCTATCGGGGCGCGAGGCCAAGACCCTCCTCTTCGTGTCGATGCGACGGCCGGGCTGGGCTTCCGCCCCGCCGGTCCGCATTCAACGGCGCCCGTGGCGCCTAGGGTACCTTCTGCGCCCGCAACCCTACAGGAGCCCCTCGTCCCGCAGGTACTCCTCGGCCACCTCGGCCGCGGGACGCCCCTCGACCGCGATCTGCCCGTTGAGCCGCTGGAGCGTCTCGAGCGTGAGGCCCTCGAACACGGGGTCCAGGATATCGGGGATCCGCGGGTACGTCTCGAGCACCTCCGCCCGCACGATCGGGGCGGGCTGGAAGACCGCCTGCGCTCCCCGCGGATCCTCCAGCACGACAAGGCCGAGCGCGTCGAGGTTCCCGTCGGTGCCGAACGCCATGGCCGCGTTCGCCCCTTCCGTTCCCTGGGCAGCCGCGCGTTCCGTCTGGGCGGTGTCGCCTGTCGAGAGCAGGATGAGCTGGCCGTCGGAGAGCTCGAAGCCGTACGTCTCCTCAAAGGCCTGCAGCCCGTCCTCGCGGTCCGCGAACTCCTGGCTCGCGACCAGCTTCACCTCGCCGCCCTCGTTGATGTACTCCGACCAGTCCTCGAGCGTCTCGATCCCCTCGCCCTCCGACAGCTCGCGAGGGATGGCGATCGCGAATGTGTTGTTCGCGGGCGCGCGCTGGAGCCAGACGATGTCGTTCTGCTCTTCGTCCAGGCCCTTGACCGTCTCGTAGGACTCGGTGGCCTCTTTGGAGATGGCAGGATCGACTTCGTCGCCGAAGAACTGGCTCACGGCCGTCCCCGTGTACTCGGTGTACATGTCGATCTCGGCTGAGAGCAGGGCGGAGCGCACGACCTCGGTCGGGCCCGTCCTGAGCCGGTTCTCGGTCGGTATGTCCTCGTTCTCGAGCAGCAGGATGATCATCTGCCCGAGGAGCTCGCCCTCGGTGTCGATCTTGGAGCCGACGACGACCGCCTCGCCGCCGTCGCCGTCCCG
>JACUUM010000023.1 GCA_014859305.1 Coriobacteriia bacterium | reverse complement strand
AACCCTTGATTACACAGCCTGCCTAAGCGCTTGGGACCGCAGGCCTTGCCGACATAGTACTCCTGCGCCGCAGCTCTGGGCCGTGGCTCGCTGGGTTCTGCAGTCTGTATGATCCGGCGCCCTCGCCGCCCCCTGCGCGCCCCTCAGATCTCGTATTCCGGCGGCGTCCGTTCCTCGGCGAGGTGCAGGGCTCGCAGGATGTGCGCGCGGAGGCGGAAGAAGCCCTCGGAGTCGCGCTCGCGCGGGCGTGGGAGCGCCACGGGGACGACCTCCTGCACGCGCCCGGGTGCCGGCGTGAGCAGCACGACGCGGTCGGCGAGGTAGACGGCCTCATCCACGTCGTGCGTGACCAGCACGATGGTGGCGCCCTCCGCGCGCCACACACGCGCGAGCTCCTCCTGCATGCGCATGCGCGTGACGGCATCCAGCGCGCCGAAGGGCTCGTCCATGAGCACGACCTCGGGGTCGACCGCCAGCGCTCGAGCGAGCGAGACGCGCTGGCGCATGCCGCCGGAGAGCTCCGCCGGGCGCGAGGACGCGAAGCCGGCGAGCCCGACCGTGGCGATCTCGCGCATCGCCCGCTCGCGCCGCCGCTTCCTCGGCAGGCCGTGGGCGCGCAGGCCGTACTCGACGTTGCCCAGCACGTTCAGCCACGGGAAGAGCGCGTAGTCCTGGAACACGGTCACCACGCGCGGGGAGGGCTCGACGACCGGTCCGCCGTCGAGCATCACGCCGCCTCGCGTAGGCGCCTCGAACCCGCCGAGGAGCGCCAGCAGCGTCGACTTGCCGCAGCCGCTGGGCCCCAGCACCGCGACGAGCTCACCCGGCTCGACCCTCAGGTCGACGCCGTCCAGCGCCGCGACCTCGCCCCCGGCGGAGGCGTGGTAGGTCTTGCCCAAGTCGCGTGCCTCCAGCCTCGCGTCGCTCACGCGGCCCACCTCCTGCGCACGGCCGCCTCGGTGATGCCGATGGCGCGGTCGACGAGCAGTCCGCTCAGGCCGATCAGCACGATCGCCACGAGCACGAGGTCGGTACGAAGCGAGTTGCGGGCGTCCACCACCAGGAAGCCCAGCCCGCTGCGCACGCCGAGCATCTCGCCCGCCACCAGGAAGACCCAGGACGAACCCATCGCGATCCGCGCGCCCGTCATGATCCGCGGCAGCGCCGCAGGGAGCACGACGCGCCATACGCGCGCCAGCCGCCGTTCCCCGAAGTTGCGGGCGACCCGGAGCAGCGCCGGGTCTACGGAGCGGACGGCGGCGACCGTGGCCAGCAGCGCCGGATAGAAGGCCGCGATGAAGACGATCACCACGGCCGGCGCCTCCCCGATACCGAACCAAAGCGTGAACAGCGGGAACCAGGCGATAGGCGAGATCGGTCTCATCACCTGCACCACCGGGTCGGCGGCCGCCCACGCCCGCGCCGCCATCCCGAACGCCAACCCGAGCGGCACGGCGAGCGCCAGCGCCGCGAAGTAGCCCGACGCGAAGCGCACGAGGCTGGCGGCCACGTACGGCGCCAGCCTCCCGGTCTGTGCCAGCTCCGCGAGACCGAGGGCCACGTCCCGCGGCCCCGGGAACAGCACCGCGGAGGCGGCCGCGCCCGCCGCCGCGTGCCACGCGCCTATGAGCGCGGCGAAGGCGGCGGCGGGCAGCAGTATGCGCTCGAGCGGCCGCACGCCTACTCCGCGTAGGCCTTCTCGACCAGCGAGGTCTCGAGGAACGCGTCCACGTCGGCGGAGCCGCTCAGCAGCTCCATCTCCGCCAGCTCGTCGCGTATGCGCGCGACCTCGTCGGCTCGCGGCGTGAGGTCGTCGTATCGGATGCCGAGGCCGAAGGAGCGCTCCCACAGCGCCGCGTCGTAGGCGGTGTAGTCGGCGGCGGTCGTCGCGGCTGCGACGGGGTCCGCCGCGATGGAGTCGGCCGCGTCCACGAAGGCGGTCACGAGCGCCTGCGCCGCCTCGGGCTCCTCGGCGAGCACGTCGCCTCGCAGCACCAGGCCGCAGCACGGCCAGTCCGGCCAGAGCTCCTCGGCTCGCAGCAGCTCCTTGCCGAAGCCCTCGGCGACCGCCTTGGCCCCGAACGGCTCGGCCACCACGTACCCGGCGATGTCCCCGCGGGCGAGCGCGGCCGGCATGTCCGGCGGCGGCATCTCGACCCACTCGAGGTCGTCGGTGGTCAGCCCCTCGCGCGCCAGCGCCGTGCGCAGCAGGATGTTGTGCCCGGAGAGCCGATGCGGGATGGCGAACCTGCGGCCGGCGAGCTCCCCGGCTGAGGAGATGTCCTCGGCCACGATGAGCGCGTCGCCGCCGCGGTGCGACAGCGCGACGAGCTTGGCGTCGATGCCTTTCTCCGCGCTGGCCAGCGCGATCTCCAGCATCGTCACGGCGCCGTCGATCGCACCGGTGTTGAGCGCCTCGGTGAGCTCGGGCCAGCTCGAGAACGGCACGAGCTCGAGCTTCGCGTCACCGAGGTCGCCGCTCGTGGCCGCGTCGGCGAGCATCAGCGGCGCCGAGTGCGTGATCGGCAGGTAGCCGATCTTGAGGGTGGGCTTCTCCGCCACGGCTCCGTCCCTGGCGCCGCGGGCCGCCCCGCCCGCGCATCCGGCCGCGAGCGCCAGCAGGGCCGCGGCCAGCGCCGCGGCGGCGAGCAGCGCGATCCGTCTCCTAGGCATGATCGTCCTTCCTCTCGTCGGAGTGGTGCCGTGCGTGGCCGCGGCGTCGTGCCGGATCGTCCCGTGCGGCGCCGTGCCTCCCGCCGACGGCGCCAGGTCCCTCCCAGCCCAGCGCCAGCCTCTTGCGGCGCAGGTGCATCCGTATGGCGCCGGCCAGATTGGCGGGGTCGGGGTCGGTGAAGACCTTGGCGCCGATCTCGGCGAGCAGCCCGTCGCCTGCGAAGAACTCGACGATCTCGTTGCGTCCGGCGTCCAGGTCGTCGGCGGGCGCGCCGGGCTTGGCCGAGGGCACAGCGACGGGGATCTGCGCCGGGAAGCCGGAGAACTGGCTCACCCCGTGGCACAGGAAGCTCACGCCCTGGCCGACGGTCTTCTCGTTGCCCGGCTCCGCGCCCACGAAGGCGTAGGGCATCGCCTCCATCGCCTCGCCGAGGACCTCCGACAGCGCCGTCATCAGCCGCAGAGTGCGGGCGTTGTCCACGCAGCCGCCGACCGCCAGCACGGGCGGCGCGCCGGCGCCCTCCAGCAGCGCGCGCAGCGGCGGGGGAGCGAGCTCGGCGGCGGCGGGGTCGCACAGCCCCGCGTTCAGCAGCGCGTGCGACGCACACCCCGTGGTCGTCACCAGCACCCCCGCCTCCACCAGCCTTCGGGCGACCTCCACGTGGTTGCGCTCGTAGGGCACCTTCGGCGTGTTGCAGCCCACGACGGTGGCGAGCCCGCGGATCGTGCCGGCGCGAAGCTCCTCGGCCAGGCGCCCGGCGCCGCCGAACGCCTCGACGATCGCCTCGTAGCTCCACCCCACGCGGGCGCGCGTGACGCGCTCGGGGATGCGTATGCGCGAACGGTCGCGCGCGGCGAACGCCGCCACCGCCGCCTCGGCGATCCGCATCGCGTCGGTTCGGAGCTGCTCGGGACGCTCGGGGTCGAAGGGCACGTGCGTCGCGCCGGGGATGCGGTTGGACGCGCAGGTCGTGATCACCGCGGTCCCGAAGCAGTCCGCGAGGATCTTCAGGCCGGGGATGACGCACTGCATGTCCACCACCACGGCGTCCACCGCGCCCGTGCCCAGCACCAGCTCCTGGCCCATGATGTTCGTGACGGTGGGGATGCCGTAGCGGGCGAGCAGCTCGTCGCCGGTGCAGCACATCCCGCCGAGCACGACGCCTTCGGCGCCCGCCTCGCGCGCCAGCGCTTCCACGCGCTCGGAGCGCACCGCGTCGATCACGGCCTCGACCATGACCGGCGAGTGGCCGTGGACCAGCACGTTCACGTGTCCGGGCTTCAGGATGCCGTAGTCGACCTCTGCGTCGCGCGGCTCGGGCACGCCGTAGAGCATCTCGGTCGCCAGGGAGGATGTGAACAGCGTGCCGTAGCAGTACGCCAGCGCGTCGCGCAGCTCCTGGGCCGCCATCGCGCGCCAGTCGGAGCAGCCGCCCAGCGTCGTCATGTGCAGCGTCTCCATCGTCTCGTAGCTCGCGGAACGCGGCAGGATCCCGAGGTCCTGCCACACGGCGCGCCGGTCCGCGGGCGCGAACGCCTCCAGCGTGCTCATCGGCTCGGCGGTCAGGCGGCCGAGGTCGTCCAGCAGCGCGCGCGCGACGCGCTCGGCGAGTTCGGGCAGGGCGGCGGGGGAGCCGTCCTCGGCAGGTCCGTCCAGGCCGAACGCCTCGGCGAGCTCCCGGATGCGCCGCTCGCCCCGAAGCGGGATGTCCGCGCCGCCGGCGGCCGCGATCACCGCCAGCACCACCTCGTGCGCGTGCCGCCCGTGAGCCGCCATCCCCGCCGCCAGGGAGCGGATCACGTTCGCCATGACGACCTGGGGCATGTCGCGTCCGCAGACGCCGCGGGGCGAGCGCTGCGTGATGCGGCACGGCCCCCACTGGCACATGCGGCAGCAGGTGCCGCGCAGCCCGGCGGGGCATTGCGGCTGCTGCGCCTCGAACCGGTCGAACGCTGTCTCGACCCCCACGGCGGCGAGCCGTCCGAGCATCTCGCGGCTGGCGGGGTTGGGTGTGAGGCCGGCGACGTCGGCCGGCGTGGGGATCTCGCAGCCTATGCAGCGGACGAAGCGCTCCACCTCAGGCCTCCTCGGCGGGTACGGGGGCGGGCTCCGGGGCGGCGGCCGCCTGCGGCGCGGCAGCGCGCTCCGGGGCGGCGGCCGGCTCCCGCGCCGTGGCGGGCTCGGGGTCGAACAGGCCGGTCGAGAGGTAGCGCTCGCCCGTGTCGGGCAGCACGACCACGATCGTCGCACCCGCCATCTCCGGCCGGGCCGCGACTCGCAGCGCGACGGCGAGCGCGGCGCCGGAGGACACGCCGGCCAGGACTCCCTCGGTCCTCGCGAGCCGGCGCGCGGCGTCGGCCGCCTCCTCGTAACCGACGGTCATCACCTCGTCGATCGCCTCGACGTCCAGCACCTCGGGCACGAACCCGGCGCCGATGCCCTGGATGCGGTGAGGGCCCGGCATCCCTCCGGAGAGCACGTCGGACTCGGCGGGCTCCACCGCCACCGCCAGCAGCGAGGGCCTGCGCGCCTTGAGCGTGCGCGCGACGCCGGTGATCGTCCCGCCCGTGCCGACCCCGCAGACCACCGCGTCGACCGCCCCGCCGGTGTCGTTCCAGATCTCCTCGGCTGTCGACGCGGCATGGACCGCCGGGTTCGCGGGGTTGGCGAACTGCTGGGGGAGCACCGCGCCGGTCTCCTCGGAGATCCGCAGCGCCTCGCGCACCGCCCCGCGCATGCCGTCGACGCCGGGGGTCAGCACGAGCTCGGCGCCGAAGGCCGCCATCAGCGCGCGGCGCTCGGCGGACATGGTGTCCGGCATCGTGAGCACGAGCCGGTAGCCCTTGGCGGCGCACACCATCGCGAGCCCGATGCCGGTGTTGCCGCTCGTCGGCTCCACCACCGAGCCGCCGGGCCCGAGCGCTCCGCGCCGCTCGGCGTCCTCGATCATCGAGAGCGCGATGCGGTCCTTGACGCTGCCGCCGGGGTTGGACGACTCGAGCTTGCCGAGGAGCGTTCCGGGCAGCCCGGCCGAGACGCGCGCGAGGGAGACCAGCGGTGTGCCGCCGATCGTGTCGAGTATGGAGCCGGCCGTCATCCTGGGGGCCTCCTTGCCGTCCCGTGCCGCTGTCAGGCCAGTCCCGCGCCGCTCGAAGGCATTGGACGACGGCCGGTGGGCGGCGTCAACGGGGAGCCACGCACTAGTCCGATGGGAAAAGTGAGAAAGCGGCGCGGCGCCCCCGGGAACAGCCACTCGGCGCGGGAATCGCACCGGAGAGGGGCGCATGACGGGCGCGGCGAGGACCGATGATACCGACTGAGGGAACGCGTCCGGCGGGCCGCGACGGCGCCGGGCACTTCCCCGGCGAGCGACTGCTGGCATGCCGATTGCGGTACGCTGACGTGGAGGAACGCCGGCGAGGCGGACCGCACGCGGAGGACGATTGGACCGACGGCTCGACATCGTGACGAGGATCGTGGCGCTGCTGACCCTGGCGCTGGTCCTCGCCATCCCCGCGGTCGCCGCGGCTTGCGAGTCCTTCTCCACGCCGTCGGAGTGCGAGCGGACCTGCGCCGAGCTCGGCTACATGCCGATCGAGTGCGCGGAGGAGATGCCCGCGGGCGGATGCGGCTCGATGTCGCCCGCACCGGCGGCAGACACGGAGCCGTTGGTCTCCTCGGCCGCGCAGCAGGCTCCGGCCCTGGCCGGCGCCGGTGAGGCACAGCCGCTGTTCGCCGACGACACCCGGATCCTCACGCCCCTGCGCGACGCGTGCGCGGAGCGGCCCCCTCTCGACCCCCTGGGGACCCGACTACTCATCTGACACCTCGTCGTGACCGCGCCACGGCCCGGGGCCCCAGCCCCGCGCGGCCGCATCCCCGGCGCGGCATCCGTCCTCGGCCGCCTTCATCGAGGGTGCCGAGGAATCACTCCCTGCCCGTGAGTGAGAGCGCCCGCGCGCGAGCGCACGGCGCACCGACGAGGAGACGAGTTTGGATTACTTCCTGCCCATGCTCGGCGTGGGGATCGTCACCAGCATCCACTGCGTGGCGATGTGCGGGAGCATGGTCCTGACCTACGCGGTCAAAGGCGAGGCGAAAGGGCCGTGGTACCGGCGCATGATCCCCCACGCCGCCTACCAGGGCGCCAAGCTGCTCAGCTACATGATGGTCGGGCTGGCTCTCGGCAGCATCGGCTCGATCCTGAACATCGGCGGCATCCGAGGCTGGGTCACGGTCTTCGCCGGGGCGTTCATGATCCTGCTGGGCCTGCAGATGTCCGGCCGCTTCCCGGCGCTGCGCAAGCTCACCTTCCGGCCGCCGAAGTCCCTGACGGACGCGATCTCGCGCACGCGCAAGAAGGCCAACGCCGACGCCGAGGAGGGCCGTTCCTCGCTCGCGACACCCGTGACGTTCGGCGCGCTCACCGGCTTGATGCCGTGCGGCCCCCTGCAGGCCGCACAGCTCGCGGCCGCGGGGGCGGGCTCGGCCGCTGCCGGCGCCGTCACGATGCTCGGATTCGGGCTGGGCACCGCGCCGCTGATGCTGGCCTTCGGCACCGTCTCGGGGATGCTCGGCGCGAAGTTCAAGCAGCGCATGATGGTCGTCGCGGCCGTGATCGTGGCCGTGCTCGGCCTCGTGATGCTGAACCGGGGTCTCATGCTGGTCGGGTCTCCCGTCACGGCGAACTCGCTGAAGGCGGCCGTCGTGGGCGGCCCCGAGGCCGTCGAGGTCGACGAGTCGCAGTTCGCCACCGCGGAGGACGGCGTCGTGGAGGTCCCGTTGACCATCAGCGGCACGCGGTTCGAACCACAGGTGCTCGCGATCCCGGCCGACAAGCCGGTGCGGCTGATCGTCGACCGCCAGGAGGGCAACGTCTGCTCGGACCAGCTCGCGATCCCGCAGCTGGGCATCCTGCAGACGCTCACCCCGTTCGGCACCACCGCGGTGGAGATCCCCGCCACGGCCGCCGGCAACTACACGATGACGTGCCAGATGGGCATGATGTCCGGCCAGCTGCAGGTCGGAGCGGGAGGGCCGGCGAGCACGTCGAGCCCGCTGCGGCCGTTGCTGCTCGGCTCGGCGGTCATCGCGCTGTTCGCGTACCTGCTCAAGCGCACGGCCCAACCGGTCGCGGAGCCCTGCCTGCCGGCGAGCGGCAAGACGGGAAGCGCCGGCAAGGGCGCGCACAAGGGCGCGCACAAGGGCGCCCGGGCGCCGAAGCCCGAACCCGAAGCGCCGACGATACTCGGCTTCTCGCCGCAGGAGGTGCTCGTGATCGCGTCGGCTGTCGGAGCGGCCGTGATCGCCGGACTCGCCTTCGGCGGGCTTTTCACATACTAGGCATGCGAGATATCGGCATACGCCTCGCACGAGCGGGGCGAGCGGGAAAGGAAGCAAGGACATGAGGACCATAGAGATCAAGACGACAGGGACCCACTGCCCGTCGTGCTCGATGCTCATCGAGATGAGCGTCGGCGACCTGGACGGCGTGCGCTCCGTCAGTTCGGACTACGCCGCGGAGACAGCGACCGTGGAGTACGACCCGGAGAAGGTCTCGGCCGAGGCGATCGTCGCGGAGGTCGAGAAGGCAGGTTACAGCGCGGAGGTCCTGGACTAGCCGGGCAGGAGAGGAGAGAACGAGATGGCCATCCAGACCGACGGCATCGACGGCCGCAAGAGCACGAGGTACGTGCTCGTGGCCGGCTTGCTCGCGGCGGTGTTCTTCACGTCCTACGCCTTCGCCGTGGCGGCGACGCGCGGGGACGCGGATCTCCAGCCCGCCTTCGACGCCTACGGCGGCTACGGTTACGGAGATGACGGCGGCGCGGCCGGCGGAGCCGGCGGCGCGTGCGGCTGCTGCGGGGGCTCGGGCGAGACCATCGAGGCCGAGACGACCGTCGAGGGCGGCGTCCAGCGCATCGAGGTCGACACCTCGGCGGGCAGCTTCGACCCCAACGTCATCAAGGCTCAGGCAGGCATACCGATCGAGATCACGTTCTCGCAGGCGCCCGGCGGGTGCCTCTCGGGCGTGATCGTCCCGGACTTCAACGTCTACGAGGACCTGACCGGCGGAGCGAGGACCGTGAAGCTCCCGGCGCTGGAGGCCGGCGAGTACGGCTTCTACTGCCAGATGCAGATGATCAGCGGTTCCATCATCGTCGAGTAACGGGCATCGTCCCCTAAGACACACACGGATCGGAGACACACATGTCCGATAGTCGTATCAAGCAGCGGCCCCCGGAGGACGCGCGGCCCGAAGAGCGCGCCGCCGAGGCGTGTCCGGTCGCGCCGGGCCCCGCGCCGGGCGCCGCACCCGTCGCGCCCAAGGCGCACGTCTCCAGGATCGATCAGACGTTCTCGGTCACCGGGATGACGTGCGCCTCGTGCGTGGCGGTGATCGAGAAGACCCTCGCGCGCACACCCGGCGTCATCTCTTCGAACGTGAACCTGGCCACCGAGAAGCTCACCGTCATCTACGACGCCGCCGTGGTCGACGCGGACGGCATCGTGGCGGCCGTGAAGGCCGCCGGCTACGCCGCCGCCCCGGTCACGGAGGTCCCCGCCCTGTCGCAGGAGGGGCGCCTCTCATTGGAGATACGGGGCATGACCTGCGCGTCGTGCGTGGCGGTGATCGAGAAGACGCTGGAGCGCTCCCCCGGGGTGAGCGACGTGAGCGTGAACCTGGCGACCGAGAGCGCGATGGTCGACTACGACCCGGCCCGCATCGACGCCGACGCGATCGTCGAGGTGGTGAGGAAGGCCGGCTACACCGCGATCGTGAAGGTCGAGACGGTCGGGCTGGCCGGCGAGGACACGCAGCGCGCGGCGCAGCAGGCTCACTACCGCAGGCAGCTGTGGTTCTGCATCGGGGCCTTCACGCTGGGGATCCCGGCGCTCCTCATCGCGATGGTGCCGCCCTTCATGATGGCGGTGCCCGCCGCGACGGCCCAGCTGTTGGCGAACGTCTTCGGCGGCGTGTGGGACCCGATGATGCTCGAGAAGTACATGCAGTTCGTCCTGGTCACGCCGGTGCAGTTCATCTTCGGCTGGCAGTTCTACCGCGGGTTCTGGCACGCGCTGAAGCGTCGCCAGGGCAACATGGACACGCTGATCGCGATCGGCACGTCGGCGGCGTACTTCTACAGCATCGGCGCCACGTTCGTGCCACCGTTGATGGGCGAGCCGGTGTTCTACGAGGTCGCCGCGCTGCTCATCGCGTTCGTGATCCTCGGCAAGCTGCTCGAGGCCCGGGCGAAGGGCAAGACCTCCGACGCCATCAAGAAGCTCATGGGGCTCGCGGCCAAGACGGCACGCGTCGTCCGTGACGGCGCGGAGGTCGACATCCCGGTCGAGCAGGTCGTGGTCGGCGACATCATCGTCGTCCGCCCGGGCGACAAGGTGCCGGTCGACGGCGTGGTGCTCGAGGGTGCCTCGGCCGTCGACGAGTCGATGCTGACCGGGGAGTCGATCCCGGTGGAGAAGCACCCCGGCGACACGGTCATCGGCGCGACGATCAACAAGCTCGGCTCGTTCAGGTTCCGCGCGACCAAGGTCGGCGCCGACACCGCGCTGGCCCAGATCATCAAGCTCGTCGAGGAGGCGCAGGGCTCCAAGGCCCCGATCCAGCGCTTCGCCGACATGATCAGCTCGTACTTCGTACCCGCCGTCGTCGTCATCGCGTTCGTGACGTTCCTTACGTGGCTGTTCGTGGTACCCAACTTCGTCGGTCCCGAGTTCTACGACGTCTACACCCCGTTCGTGAGGGCCCTGCTCGTCGGCACCGCGGTGCTCGTCATCGCGTGCCCCTGCGCGCTCGGTCTGGCCACGCCGACCGCGATCATGGTCGGCACCGGCAAGGGCGCGGAGAACGGCGTGCTCATCAAGAGCGGCGAGGCGCTCGAGACCACGCACAAGGTGAAGGCCGCGATCTTCGACAAGACCGGGACGCTCACGCACGGCAAGCCCGTCGTCACCGAGTACGAGCCGTTCGGGGAGGTGCCCCGGGAGGAGTTCTTCCGCCTCGTGGCCGCCCTCGAGCGCTCCAGCGAGCACCCGCTGGCGGAGGCGATCGTCGCCCACGCCAAGGAGCTGGAGATGGACCTGCCCGACGTGGAGGGCTTCACCGCCGTCCCCGGTCACGGCGTCGAGGGCTCGGTGGAGGGCAGGCGGGTCGTGATGGGCAACCGCAAGCTCATGGAGCGCGAGGGCGTGGACGTCTCGGCGTGGATGCCGCGCATCGAGCAGCTCGAGCGCGATGGGAAGACCGTCATGCTCGCCGCCGTCGGCGGTGCGCCCGCCGGTCTCATCGCGGTCGCCGACACGCTCAAGCCCGCGTCGGGCGAGGCGGTCGAGCGGCTGCACCGGATGGGCATCGACGTGTACATGATCACCGGCGACAACCGGCGCACCGCCGAGGCCATCGCCGCCCAGGCGGGGATCGAGCCCGACCACGTATTGGCCGAGGTGCTCCCCGAGCACAAGGCCGCCGAGGTCGCCAAGCTCCAGGCCTCCGGTCTTTCGGTGGCCATGGTCGGAGACGGCATCAACGACACCCCGGCGCTGGCCCAGGCCGACATCGGTATAGCGATGGGCGCGGGCACCGACGTGGCGATGGAGACCGGCGGCATCGTGCTGATGAAGGACGACCTTCGCGACGTGGTCACCGCCATCGAGCTCTCGCGCGCGACCATCCGCCGCATCCGGTGGAACTTCGTGTGGGCGCTCGGATACAACACGCTCGGCATCCCGGTGGCGGCCCTCGGCCTGCTGCGGCCCGAGCTCGCCGGAGCCGCGATGGCTCTGTCCTCGGTGAGCGTCGTGTCGAGCTCACTTTGGCTGCGCCGTTTCAAGCCGTCGCTGGTCAAGCGCGCGGCGTAGAGGAGGACATCGACATCATGAGCAGGACAGTGAAGATAGGCGCCTACCTCGCGGGAGTCGCCGTCCTCGTCGCGTACTTCGCGTGGGCGACGGCGGCCGGAGGCGAGGGCGTGGAGGGCGTGGTCGTGCGGGAGGGCGCAGCGTCGCTGGAGGCGTCCGACCAGCCCGGCCCCACCGACACCATCGTGATCGAGCGCGTGGTCGCCCCGATCGACTCGTGGGTCGTCGTGCACCTCGACGACGACGGCATGCCCGGCATGCGCGTCGGGCTCGCGCAGGTCCCGGCCGGGACGTCGCGCGACGTCGAGGTCGGGATCGCCTCCGAGGAGCCACTGACTCCGCGTCTGCTCGTCGCCCTGCACGCCGACCGCGGCGCGCGCGGCGAGTTCGATTTCGACATGGACGACATGGCGCACAGCCCAGACAAGCCCTACTTCGTCAACGGCGAGGAGGTCGCGCTGGCCGTCACAGTGGAGGAGTCCGACTCCGACGCCGTCACAGGCGAGGCGGACTACTCGCCTGGGATGCCCTAGGCCTCGGAGACGAGCAGCACCCCGCGGGCACCGGCCCCCGGAGGCCGTCGGACCGTCAGCGGTCCGGCGGCCTCGGCGCGTCCGCCCGAGCCCCCGGGCGTCAGCGCCGCAGGTCGCGCTCTATGCGCTCGAGCTCCTCGGAGGTGATCTCGCCGCGGGCGTAGCGCTCGCGCGCGATGTCGACGGAGGGATCGTGCCGTCCGTAGCCGCGGCCGCCCCCCGCTCCGCCCGAGGCGCTCCTGACGAGCCACACGAACAGGAGCACGAATCCGGCGAGCACCAGGAGCCCGAAGAACATCATCGCGAGCATCGCGATCCAGCCGCCCGCGCCCCACGCGCCCCCGCCGGCTCCGCACCACGGACACCAGCCGTCCCACATCATGCGATCACCTCTCCAGAAGCCGTCGGCGCTCGTCGAATTCCTCGGCGCCGATCTCGCCACGCGCGTACCGCTCGCGCAGCAGCCGCATCGCCCGGTCCTCGCCGACGCCGAGACCGGGCGTGCCCGCCGGGTTGACGGCGAACCAGACCGCCACGGCGGCGAGCACCAGTAACAGACCGAAGCCCCAGCACATCTCCATCACCACCTGACGATGTGGATACCCGTTCCCGCTCCCCGTCCCGCACCCACGGATCGGCGCGGCTTCCGACTGGCTCGGCTCCCGGCCGGGAAAAGACTCCTACTCCTGCAAGGAGCCGGACGAGGAGGGACGGCGGATGGGAGGACAGATCGAGCGCGGGCACGACTTCGGCGACGCCCTGTACGAGGTGGCGAGCAGGCCGGAGGTCCGCAAGTGCCTGGAGGTGGGGACGCTGCACGGCGACGGCTCCACGTGGGTGGTCGCGCAGGCGCTCGCCCGGTCCTCGGGGCTGCTGCACAGCATCGAGCTGAAAGAGGACAACTACCGCAAGGCCGTCGAGTTCTACAGCGGGAAGGGCATGCCGGTCGAGTTGCACCACGGGCTCTCGCTGACCGTGGCGGACTACGACGGGTGGGACGAGTACTGGGCGCAGGTCGCGGGCACCAGGCAGGAGCGGCTCGAGCCGGGCAGCTACCGCGAGTGGTTCGATGAGGAGATGGAGCTGGCCCGCGGAGCGGAGCGCGTCGACGTCGTACGCGACCTCGCGGCACGCGAGGGATGGTTCGACCTGGTCGTGCTCGACGGCGGCGAGTTCGCCTCCAACGCCGAGTTCCGCGTGCTCCAGCCCCACATCCGAGGCTGGGTCTTCATGGACGACACGAACCGCGGGCGCTGCATCAAGAACGCGCTCGCGCGCTCCTGGATCCTCGCGAGCGACGAGTGGGAGGTCGTGCGCGACGAGCCCGAGCAGCGTAACGGTTGGATCGCCGCGCGGAAGGTCGTGTGAGGTGGCAGGCGGCGCGACCAGCGGCGGGAGCTGGGACGGCCCGGGGAGCTGGGACGGCTCGGGCGGGAGCTGGGACGGCCCGGGCGACGACGGGCTGGTCTGCCCCACATGCGAGAAGCCTCTGCGCAGCGGTGCCGCGGCTCCGACGGCGCCGCTGGTCGAGCCGATCCCGGCCCGCCCGCCCCTGTTGTGGCTGAAGGTGCTCTCGGCGGCGCTGGGCGCGGGGCTCCTGCTGGGCGGGACCGCGCTCGCGGCATACCGGTACGGCATCTCGGCCGCCGGCTCCCGGCCGCCCGATCCCTCCGAGGCTTCGTTGCCGACCGCGACACCGTCCGCCTCGGCTCTCGCGACCGCGCCGGCGTCGGCGGCCTCGACCTCCACGACGTCCCCTCTGGGATCCTACCTGCCGACCTCGCCGCTCGGGTCGCTGGACGACTCGATCAGCGCCCGGCTCGACTCGCTCAGGGAGCGTATGGCCTCGGGTCTCCTCGACGGGATGGGGACGCTCGACGGGGGCATGCCGGACGACCTCGCCGACGCGACCGGCCCGGCGCCGGGCGAGTCCGGCCCGGCGGCGGGCGAGTCCGACCTGTCGGCTCGGGCGACGCTGGGCGCCTCGAGCGTGCTGCCCCCCGCACGCGGGTTCACGTACGTGCCGGCGAACCTGGTGGACGGCCGCCGCGACACCTGCTGGGCGGAGGGCGCCCCGGGCTACGGCGTGGGGGAGAGCGTGACGTTCGACTTCGGCGGCGAGGTGACCGTCACGCGCCTGGAGGTGCTGCCCGGCTACGACAAGCGCAACGAGGCCGACCGGTGGACCTCCAACGGCCGGCTCAAGACGGCCGTGCTGCGCTTCGACGACGGTGCCACCCAGGACGCGAGCTTCGAGGACGCCAGGCGCTCCCAGACGGTCTCCGTGCCCTCGCGCAAGACGCGCCGCCTCACCATCGTCATCAAGGACGTCTACCCCGCCTCGCCGGGCCCGCACGCGGCCCAGGACACCTCGATAGGCGAGATCCGGGTCTTCGGACGATGACGGGGGGCGGGGCGGCGGACGGTCCTCGGCGGGTCGTGGGAGAATAGTGGCGGCCCACGCGCCGGGAGACCCGCCGAGGGGAGCGACGCCGATGGACGGGTACGGCACATCCGGCATGCTCACCGACCTGTACCAGCTCACGATGGCTTACGGGTACGTGAAGAGCGGCAAGGCCGACACCGAAGCGGCGTTCCACGTCCTGTTCCGCGAGAGCCCCTTCGGGGGCGCCTTCGCGGTCGCGGGGGGCCTGCAGCAGGCCGCGGAGTTCCTCACCGGGATGAGCTTCACCGACGAGGACCTGGAGTGGCTGGCGGCCCGGACGGGCAACGACGGGGAGCCGATCTTCGAGGAATGGTTCCCCGCCTACCTGCGTGACCTGAGGTTCTGTTGCGACGTGGACGCGGTTCCCGAGGGGACCGTCGTGTTCGCGAACGAGCCGCTGGTACGCGTCACCGGGCCCATAGCGCAGTGCCAACTCGTGGAGACGGCGCTGCTCAACATCGTCAACTTCCAGACGCTCGTGGCGACCAAGGCGGCCCGCGTCTGCCTGGCCGCCGAGGGGCGTCCGGTCGTGGAGTTCGGCCTACGGCGGGCGCAGGGCCCCGACGGAGGGGTCTCGGCGAGCCGGGCGGCCTACGTCGGCGGATGCACGGGCACGAGCAACGTGCTCGCGGCGCGGCTCTTCGGCATCCCGGCGATCGGGACGCACGCCCACAGCTGGGTGATGGCGTTCCCCAGCGAGGCGGAGGCCTTCGAGGCCTACGCGGATGCGTTGCCGAACAACGGCACCTTCCTCGTGGACACCTACGACACGCTCGAGGGCGTCAGGCGCGCCGTGGCGGCGGCGAGACGGCTGCGCGAGCGAGGGCACGAGATGATCGGTGTCCGCATCGACTCCGGCGACCTCGCGGGGCTCTCGGTGGGCGCGCGGGCGATCCTGGACGAGGCCGGCTTCCCCGACGCGGTCGTGGTCGCCTCCAGCGACCTGGACGAGCACGTGGTCGCCGGCCTGATCGCCGAGGGCGCGGCCATCGACGTCTTCGGTGTTGGGACACGGCTCGCGGCGGCGTGGGACCAGCCCGCCCTCGGCGGCGTCTACAAGCTCTCCGCCATCCGTGAGCCTGGCGGCCGGTGGGAGCCGCGGATCAAGGTCTCCGAGGAGACCGTCAAGGTGACCGTCCCGGGGCTGCTCGGGGTCAGGCGCTTCACGCGCGAGGGCCTCTTCGCCGGCGACGCCGTCTACCTCGTGGAGGACCCGCCGCCGGGTGCCGTTACGATCGTCGATCCGGCCGACCCGACTCGCACCAAGACCTTCCGCCGCGACGAGCCCGCCGAGGAGCTGCTGGTGCCGGTGTTCCGCGGCGGCGAGCCGGTTCGGGAGCCGCCGCCGCTGCCGGAGGTCCGCCGGCGCACGCTCGCGCAGCTCGAGCGGCTCGACGACTCCCACAAGCGCTTCCTCGACCCGCGCCCGTACCCCGTGGGGCTCGAGGAGCGCCTGCACGACCTGCGGACGCGGCTGATCCTGGAGGCACGCCGCGCGGAGGGCGGCTGAGGCGGGCGCCGGCCGCCCAGGACGGAGCCGCTGCCGCTCGCCGTCGGATGCCGCAGCGGACGACGCGAAGGGAAGGAACTCGGTATGGAAGCGCTCATCGTGGTGGACCTGGAGAACGACTTCATGCCCTTCGGCGCGCTGCCGGTGCGCGACGGCGACGAGGCGGTGCCGGTGGCGAACGCGCTGATGCCGCGGTACGGACTCGTCGTGGCCACGCAGGACTGGCACCCGCCCGACCACGGCAGCTTCGCGTCCAACCACCCCGGGATGAAGCCGGGAGACGTCGGGAAGCTGCGCGGCGAGCCGCAGGTGATGTGGCCGGACCACTGCGTCCAGAACACCCCGGGGGCGAGCTTCCACTCCGGGCTCGACGTCGAGCACGTCGACCACGTGATCCGCAAGGGCACGGACCCCACGATCGACAGCTACAGCACGTTCTTCGACAACCGCCACCTGAAGTCCACCGGGCTCGAGGGGTACCTGAGGGAGCGCGGCGTCACCGACGTCGTGCTCCTCGGTCTGGCGACCGACTACTGCGTCCTGTACTCGACGCGTGACGCCCTGCAGCTCGGCTTCGGGGTGTCCGTGGTGACCGACGGGTGCCGGGCGGTGGACCTCACGCCGGGTGACGGCGAGCGGGCGCTCCGCGAGATGGTGGAGAGGGGCGCCACGCTCGTGACGAGCGGGGAGCTGTAGCGGTGGGCGCGCCCCGAGCGGTCACGGTGACGGCGAACCCGGCGGTCGACCGCAGCGCCACGTGCGAGCGCGTCGTCCCCGAACGCAAGCTGCGCTGCGGCGACGTCAGTCGCGACCCGGGCGGCGGGGGCGTCAACGTCGCCCGCGCGATGCTCCGCCTCGGCGGCGCCGCGACGGCCGTCATCGCGGCGGGAGGCTTCACGGGCGAGCGTCTCGCGTCGGGACTGCTCGAGGAGGGGGTGCCTCACGCGGTCGCGCCCATCGCCGAGGAGACCCGGGAGAACCTCACGGTGTTCGAGCGCGGGACGGGGAGCGCCTTCCGCTTCGGCATGCCCGGCTGCCCGATGAGCGGCGCGG
Source organism: Coriobacteriia bacterium (assembly GCA_014859305.1). NCBI lineage: Bacteria > Bacillati > Actinomycetota > Coriobacteriia > Coriobacteriia bacterium. The sequence continues at coordinate 22,269 of JACUUM010000023.1, read as the reverse complement.
AGGCCGACGCGCTGCTGGAGGCGGCGGAGGGTGAGGCGGCCGCCGGCGACTTCCTCGTCGGAAGCGGGAGCCTGCCCCCGGGCGCGCCGCCCGACTTGTACGCGCGGCTCGCAGAGGTCGCGCGGCGGCGCGGCGCGCGTTGCGTCGTGGACACGAGCGGCGACGCGCTGCGGCGGGCGCTGGACGGCGGCGGTCTGTACCTGCTCAAGCCGAACTTCCGCGAGATGGGGGAGTACGCCGGTCGCGAGTTGCGCACGGAGGAGGACGCCGCTTCCGCCGCCGGTCGTCTCGTGGAGGACGGCACCGTGGAGATGGTGCTCGTCACGCTCGGCGCAGGGGGGGCGGTGCTGGTCACCTCCAGCGATACGGTGCGCATCGCCGCTCCCGCCGTCCCCGTGCGCAGCCGCATCGGGGCGGGCGACTCGACCGTGGCCGGCATGCTCGCCGCGCTCGCGCGCGGATGGGACGCCGTCCGGGCGGCCCGTTATGCCGTGGCCGCGGGAGCGGCGGCCGTGATGACGCCGGGCACGGAGCTCTGCCGCAAGGACGACACCGACGCCCTCTTCGCGTGCATCGAGCACGGCGAGCGATCGTGCGGCGCCGCCGGGGGGATGAACAGGGGAGGGTAGCTCGACCAGCGCCGAGCACGGGCGCGGAGGGGAGGCATCCGATGCCGGAGTTCGGCTCGTTCCTGCCCGGCATGAACGCCGAGCGGAGGCTGACGCACGACGAGCTGGTGCGTGCGATCCGGTACTTCGTGGCCGCCGAGTACGAGGCGGTGCAGCTCTACATGCAGATCGCGGACTCGATAGACGACGAGCGCGCGATCAAGGTGCTCGCAGACGTCTCGGACGAGGAGCGCGTGCACGCCGGCGAGTTCCTGCAGCTGCTCTACGCACTCGAGCCGAGCGAGAAGGAGCTCTACCGACGAGGCGCCGACGAGGTCGACGAGCTGCTGGCCGGAGGTTAGCCGAGCCACTGGGGGTTGCGCGCGGTGCCGTCGTGCTTCTCCGTCGTCTTGTACTCCTCGTGCGCTCCCCGCACCGCGTACGGCGCGGTGCGCCTCAGGAGCTCCGTGAGCCGCCCGTCGGTCATCGGCTCGAACGTGTGTGCCGCATGCAGCGCCTGCTGCAGGTCCTGCATGTTCTCGCAGCCGGTGATCACGGTCGAGGTGGGCAGGTTCATCGCGTAGTGCAGGCATTCCGTGGCGCTGGCCGCCCCGGTCTCCGGGATCCTGCCCGACCCCAGCGGCTTCATGCCCAGCACGCCTATGTCCCGCTCGACCAGCAGCGGCAGGACCAGCTTCTCGAAGCTGTTGTACTGCGCGTCGAAGACGTTCAGCGGCATCTGCACCGCGTCGAAGACGAAGGCGTTGAAGTCGGCCGTCTCCAGCATCCGCAGGTGGATCCGCGGATCCTTATGTCCCGTGAACCCGATGTAGCGCAGCAGTCCCTCGTCGCGCGCCGCGAGCATCTCCTCGGCGGCGCCCTCCTCGAAGATGCGCTTCGGGTCGTCCAGCCGGATGATCTCGTGGAACTGCACGAGGTCTATCACGTCCACCGCGAGGCGGCGCAGCGACTCCTCGAGCTGGGAGCGCACGGAGGACCCCGTCCTGCCGTCGACCTTGGTCATCACGAACGCCCGGTCGCGGTAGCCGCCCTTGAGCGCCTCGCCCATCAGGCGCTCGCTCTCGCCGTCGTGGTAGTCCCAGGAGTTGTCGAGGAAGTTCACGCCGTTCTCCAGCGCGGCGTGCACCAGCCTGACGCCCTCGGTCCTGTCGCGGACCTTGCCGAGGTGGAAGCCGCCCAGCCCCACCACGGAGACCTTCTCCCCGGTCCGCCCGAGGCAGCGGTACGGGATGCCACCATCGAAGCCGGCGTTCATCGGGCTCCCTCCGTAGACCGACGGTCAGTTCATACCCGAGCGCGCCGGCGCGGCACTCGGCGGCGCCGAGCCTCACGACTGTGCTGGAGCCGGCGGCCCGCAACCCGCGACGGCGAGCCGCCGGAGCACGGACCTTCCGGCGCCGAGCACCGCCGCGCCCAGGGCCAGAGCCTGGAGCGCCGCGAGGCGCAACGGGTCGCGCAGCGTCTCGGCGAGGTAGCGCCCCTGGCCGGTCACGGCTTCGGTCCAGGGCGACCTCGTCGGGCGGTAGGTGTCCAGATCCGCCTCCGCGAGGATCTCCTCGATGCCGTCGCGGTCGCGCAGCCGGCCGTACGCCGTTCCGATGGGCCTGTCCACGGTGGGCTGCACGAGCACGGCGAAGACCTCGGCGAAGTCCTCCGCCGGCCGCTCGGCCCACGGGCGGCCCAGCGACAGCCACGAGATGTCCGCCGGATGCCGGCGTGTCTCTCCGAAGCGGCCGCGCAGCTCCTCGGTCATGTAGCGCGTGTCCACGTGGTGTCCCAGCTCGTGCGCGAGAGCCCAGCGCAGGTTCGGGCCGCCCACGGCGACGACGCCGCGCGGGATCAGTATCTCGCGCAACTCCGGCAGGTAGGCGGCGGCGCACTGGTCGCATGTGGCCAGTCCGCCGACGACCCGCACGGTGACGCCGGTGGGGTCGAACCGCAGCGACAGCTCGCTCAGCGCTTCGTGGATCAGGGCGGCCTCCTCCTCGGTCGCCTCCTCCACGGGGACGGGTCCGGGGCGCGCCTCGGGCGTGGCCACCGGAGAGGGTGCTATGCCTCCGCGCAGGGTGTAGGACATGCCCAGCCGCATGACCGGCACGGCGAGCATGAGGCTCAGGCCGAAGGCCACGAGCCATCGAGCGGCGCCGACGGCGCCGGCGGAGAGGATGTCGGGGATCTTGCACGCGCGCACGCGGTCCTCCTCGGACGACTCACGTTCCTTTCCCGGATGCGCGTCGGGTATATTCTCCGAGGACCGGCCAGGCTCCACGGAGGACCGTGCGAAACCACGCCCGCACACATCACGACGCGCCGCTGCCGTTCCCCGAGGGGTTCCTCTGGGGCTCGGGCACCTCGGCTCACCAGGTGGAGGGGGAGAACCGGCTCAGCGACTGGTGGGCCTTCGAGGAGCAGGGCCGGGTCGCGCGAGGCGAGCGCTCCGGGCGCGCGTGCGAGCACTACCGGCGCTACGCCGAGGACTTCGCGCTCGCCGAGGAGCTTGGGCACACGGCGTACAAGCTCTCCATCGAGTGGGCGCGCGTGGAGCCGGAGCCCGGACGCTTCGACGCCGACGTGCTCGAGCACTACGCCGTCGTCCTGCGCGAGCTGCGCTCGCGGGGCATCGAGCCCTTCGTCACGCTGCACCACTTCACGAACCCGCGATGGCTGACCCGCGCCGGCGGCTGGCTCGACCCGGACGCGCCGGGCCTGTTCACGCGCTACGCGGGGGTCGTCGCGGACCGGCTCGGCGGGCTCGTGCATCGCTGGATCACCATCAACGAGCCCATGCTGCTGGCGCTGTACGGCTACGGGAAGGCCTTCTGGCCTCCGGAGCGCAAGGGGTGGCGCAGCGGGTACCGGGCGGCGCGCGGGCTCGCGCGCGCTCACCGCGGCGCGTACGCCGCGATCGTCGAGCGCCTGCCGGCGGCGCGCGTGGGCGTCGCGGTGAACGCGGCGCCGCTGGTGCTCTCGGACCGTCCCGAGCTCTCGGAGCGGGTGCTGTCGCGGCCCTTCGACTGGCTCGCCAACCACTACTTCCTCGACGCGGTCCGCGGCTCGATGGACTTCATCGGTCTTCAGTACTACAGCCGGGCCACGGTCCGTCAGCTGCTCTTCGCCGACGTGCACGCGCGTCCGTTCTTCCGCTCCAGGCTGGCCCGCAGCGACCTGGGCTGGGAGATCTACCCCCGGGGGCTCTACGACGCCGTCATGCGCGTCTGGCGTCGCCACGGCCTGCCCGTGTACGTGACCGAGAACGGCGTAGCCGACGCGGGCGACTCGCTGAGGACGGCCTTCGTGCACGACCACCTGTGGTGGCTGCGCAAGGCCATCGAGGACGGGGCGCAGGTCCGGGGTTACCTGCACTGGGCGCTGCTCGACAACTTCGAGTGGCTGGAGGGCTTCGCGCCCCGCTTCGGGCTCGTCGAGGTCGACTACACGACGCAGGAGCGGCGGATCAGGCCGAGCGCGCGCTACTACGCGCAGGTCTGCCGCACGAACGCGCTGCAGCCGGTGCCCGCCGCGGTAGCGGCCATGCTGGAGCCGGTGCCGCTACGGGCGGCCGAGTAGGCGCGCGGCGCGAGGTGGTAGGCTCTTCACGCGTGGCTCACGCTTCTCGGGACGAACGGGAGAGGTGAGGGATGGACGGGCTCGATACCGTCGCGGGAGCGCTGGCGGGGATCGCCGCCGGCGGTGCGCTGGGCTTCCTCTTCGCCGACCGGCGCGTCCGCGGGAGGGCGTGGCTCTACTGGCTCGCCAACGTGCTCGGGGTGCTGGCCGGCGTAGCCGTGGCCGCGATCGGCGTGGTGCGCGACGCGTCGTGGCTGTGGGTGGGCGGCGTGGGGCTCATCGGAGGGTGGGTGACGGGGCTGAAGTACGGTTACGCCCGCAACCCGGGGGCCAAGCTCCTGCGCCGCGGCGTCCGCGGATCCCGCTGACCCGGCCTCGGCGCTACTCGCCGAGGACCTTGACGACGAGGCGCTTCGGCCTGCCGCCGTCGAACTCGGTGTAGAAGACGGCCTGCCAGGGGCCCAGGTCGAGCCGGCCTTCCGTGACGGGGATGATCACCTGGTGGTGCACGAGCAGGTTCTTCAGGTGGGCGTCGCCGTTGTCCTCGCCGCCGCGATGGTGACGGTAGTCGCCGGGGTCGGGCAGCAGCGCCTCGGCCACGTCGTTGGCGGGCTGCTTCCACGAGGGGGGCGCGATCTTGTCGAGCCACTCGAGCACGTCCTCCTGCAGGCCGGGCTCGTCGTCGTTGACCCAGACCGCGGCCGTGATGTGCATCGCCGAGACGACCGCGATCCCCTCGGCGATCCCGGCTTCGTCCACCGCCCGCTGCACGTCGTCGGTGATACGCACGAACATCCGCCGCCGCGGCGTGTCGAACGTCTTGTAGACCGTGTGGCTGCGCATCGCTCCTCCTCGACGAGGGATCTCCTCGACCGCATGGTACGTGGAAGCGCCGCGCTCCGGCAGGATCGAGGCGAGCGGGAGTGTCGGAGGAAGGCGTAGAATCTACGGGGGCGGGGGACCGCCCGACTCACGACGGAGGGGAGAGGCATGACCGACGACGCGCACTCGCTCGCGGTCTTCATCGATTTCGAGAACCTGGCCATCGGCTTCGAGCGCAAGCCGGCGGCGAAAGGCCGCGCGAAGAAAGCCGAGCCGGACGCGTTCGACATGGGGCTCGTGCTCGAGCGCCTGGTGGAGAAGGGCAAGATCCTCGTCAAGACCGCCTACGCGGACTGGGGGCGCTTCTCGCAGTACGTCACGCCGCTGCACGACGCCGGCATCCAGCTGATGGAGATCCCCGAACGCGGCATGACCGGCAAGAACTACGCGGACATCAAGCTGTGCGTGGACGCCATGGACCTGTGCTACGCGAAGGAGCACATCGACACGTTCGTCGTGGTCTCCGGCGACTCCGACTTCACGCCGCTGGTGAGCAAGCTCAAGGAGAACGGCAAGCGGGTCATCGGGCTGGGGATGCGGGACTCGACCAGCGATCTGCTCGCGAACAACTGCGACGAGTTCATCTACTACGAGGATCTCGGCCAGGCGCCGTCGGAACCGGCCACGCCGCTGTCCAGCGTGCCCAAGGCCAAGCGGCCGGCGATGCGCCTGCTGATCGAGTCGATACAGGCCCTGCAGCGCGAGAACGTCGACGTGATGCACTCGTCGATGGTAAAGGACACGATGAAGCGCAAGCAGCCCTCGTTCACGGAGTCCCAGTACGGCTTCAAGAACTTCTCGACGCTGCTGGAGGGGGCGCGCGAGCTCGGCCTGGTCACGCTGCGCAAGGACCCGAGGAGCGGCACCTACGTCGTGGAGGGCTTCGCCGGCGAGCGGTAGGGGCGAGCCGCCGAGCAGGACGCACGTCCCGCGGGCGGTGGCACGCCGGTCGCTCCTGCCCGGCGGACGCCGCGCGGTGAGCGCGCGGGGGCGCGAAGGCCGCGGCGAGAAGGCGCGTGATGGACCGGACGACCGACGAGAACACCCGCTTCTGGGACCTGTACAGCTCCACCTACGACGCCATCGGTTTCGCCATCCCCTACGACCGACATCTCGACGCGCTCGTGGCCGCCCTCGCGCTCGAGCCGGGGTGCCGCGTGCTGGACCTCGGGTGCGGGACCGGGAACCTGGAGCGCAGGATCGCTTCCGCGGCACCCGAGGGCGTGAGTGTCGTCGGGGTGGACTACTCGGAGGGGATGCTGCGCCGTGCCAGGCGGAAGTGCCGCCGCGCCGAGAACGTGTCTTTCGTGCGCGCCGACCTGCGCCAGCCGCTGCCCTTCGCCGAGGGCGCCTTCGACCGCGCCGTCGCCAACAACGTTCTCTACGCCCTCGAGGACAAGGCCGCGCTGCTCACCGAGGTCCGGCGGGTGCTGCGTCCCGGCGGCACGCTGGTGCTCTCGGACCCCAAGCCCGACGCTCGGATCGCGCAGGTGGTCGCGGCCCACTTCGACGCGTTGCGCCGCATGCCGCCGCTCGAGCGCGCATCGGGCTACGCGAGGACGTTCCTGACGCTGCCGCTCGCGGGGCTGACGCCGATGCTGCTGAGCACGCTGGTCATCGGCCGGCGCGTCCGGCAGGGGGAGTACCGTTTCTCCACCGCCGAGGAACTCGCCGGATCGCTCGAGCCGTTCGGCGAGGTGGACATCTCGTCGGCGTATGCGGGACAGAGTTGGCTTGCGGTGGCGGGACGGCCGGGGGCGACGCGGGCGGCATGAGCCGCCGTCGCTATCGGCTCAGCGCGCCGGCTCCTGCTGCGCGAGGCGGATCGCCAGGAGCGCCAGGTCGTCGGAGAGCTGGCCGTGGGTGAAGCGCAGGACGCCGTCGAAGACCGCGCGGACCACCTCCTCGGGACTGCGGCCGGTCGCCCCGCGCAGGATCTCCTCCAACCCCTGCTCGCCCAGCATGCGGCCGTCCCGGCGCGCCTCGGTCACGCCGTCGGTGTACAGCACGAGCACCTCGCCGGGGGCCATCGAATCCACCGTCTCGTCGAACGTCGTGTTCTCGAACGTGCCGAGCAGCGTCGAGTGCTCGGCCAGCAGTCGGACCTCGCCGCCGGGGGCGAGCAGCAGCGCGGGCGGGTGACCCGCGCTCGCGTAGGTGATCGCGCCCTCCGTGTGCTCGAGGACCGCGAGGAACGCCGTGGCGAAGAGCTCGATCTCGGTCTGCACGCGCACGATCTCGTTCGTCTTGTTGAGCACCGCCGCCGGAGAGGGCTCCTCGTAGGCGCTCGCCCGGATCGTGTTCTTGATGAGCGAGGTGGTCACCGCGGCCTCGATCCCCTTGCCCGAGACGTCCCCGATCAGTATCGCGACCCGCCGGTCGTCGATCTCGAACAGGTCGTAGAAGTCCCCTCCGACGAGCGCCGACTCGCTCGCGGAGCGGTAGGCGTGCCCGAACTCGACCCCCCGTATCTTGCGCGGCACGTTGAGCATGCTCTCCTGCAGCGTCACGGCGATCATGCGCTCGCTCTGGTACATCCTCGCGTTCTCGGAGGCGAGCGTGACCACGGAGGCGAGCCGCTGAGCGAAATCGACCTGTGCGGGGGAGAACCGCGTCGGCGCGGAGTGCACGTTGAAGGCCAGAGCCCCTTCCGGCTCGGGCAGCGCCAGCAGCGGCACCACGAGCGCGGCGCGCACGCCCAGCGCCTTCATCATGTAAGGGTTCAGCCGCTCGTCGTTGAGCGTGTCCTCCACGCCGACCGTCGCGGCGGCCCGTATCGCCAGGGCCACGTGGGGGAAGTCCTCGGTGGAGAAGGGCTCCCAGGACGCTCCGGGGCGCTCGCAGTGCTGCATCACGCGCCACTGGTCGTCCCTGCGCATCGCTATCGCCGAGGACTCGCAGCCGATGGCGTCGGCGGCCGCGGCTATGGCCGAGCACAGCGCCTCGTCCGAGGCGAACCCCGCGTGCACGCGCCCGCTGAGCTCGTTCAGCGTATCGCTGAGCTCCCTCTCCCGGATCGACTCCGTCACGTCCAGCAGGGACAGCACGAGCCCTTGGAGCTCACCCGAGGAGTCCGTCACGGGCGAGAGCGACCAGTCCCAGTAGGACACGGAACGCGGCGAGGACTCGCGGAAGTGCGACCTGTCGGCGTGCCTCTCGAGCGCCTCCCCCGTGTCGCGGACCCGGTCGAAGAGCTCCTCGCGCGAAGGGTCGGGGAAGAGCTCGAAGTACCCGTGCCCCAGGAGCTCGGCCTCGGAGTGGCCCGAGCGGCGGATGAACGCGCTGTTCGCCGAGAGGATCGTGTACTCCCGGCCCAGGAAGGCCAGGTGGGCGTCGGTGTTCTCCATGATCGACGAGAGCGTGGACAGCGGCACGATGTCGCCGAGCTCCCCGCGCATGACCTGGTACGCGAGCACCAGGTTGACCAGCGGGAAGAGCACGGGCGTGGGGTTGATCGGCAGGGGGTCGTTGGCCAGCAGACGGACGGCGAAGAACACCCCGCCGGCCATCGTCAGCAGCGTGGCGCCCCCCAGCATCAGTGCCCTGCGGCGGCCGGTCGCGGTCCCGCTGGAGAGCGGTCGCGCGACGATCAGGTAGATGCCGGCGCCGACGAGCAGGAACGTGGCGGCGAAGTGAGGCGGCGCCAAGGGGCCGTAGGTCTGCAAGCCGTTCGGCCCCTCCGCCAGGAACAGCCTGTGCGACGGGTTGGTCACCGACACGGCGATCGTGTACAGCAAGGGGACGTGTGCGAGCGCGATACCGCGCCCGCTCGTCCAGAAGGCCCTTCGGGCGTCCGCTGCGGCGAACAGGAACCAATACGTGGGCGCGCCGGCGACGCCGAGCGAGGTGAGCCAGATCAGCGCGTAGTCCGGCGAATCGTACACGGCCAGCGCCGGGTCGACGTAGCTCCCCCAGTTCAGCTGCATGAAGTAGGCGAGCGACCACAGCAGCGTCGAGACGTTCAACGCGAGGAAGAACACCCACGCGAGCGTCCGGCGCCGGGGGGCGAGGCCGGCCGTGACGATCAGCGCCGCGCTGAGGATGGCCGCGCTCAGCGGCAGCAGCGAGACGGCCTCTATCATGACGCGCCCCGACCCCTTCCGCTCCGGCTTCCCCGTCGGCGGCGGCCTGCTGCCTCACGCTCGATCGGCGGAGCGCCAGTGCGGACCGCGCGCTATGCGACGTACTTACGCTTGATCTTGCCCGCGTCGGCCGCGAAGGGGCCGCGGCCGCGCCCGTACACCTTGACCACCGGTTCCGCCAAGGCCGGAGCCGCCACCGAGAGCCGCCGGTACTCCTTGTTGACGCGCTTCAGGCCCTCGGCGATCAGCGGCGCGTACTCGCGGGCGAGGCGTTCCGCGGCCTCCGGCGGCAGCGACTCGTCGCGGTGCTCGAGCAGAACGAGCAGCCGCTGGCTGTACTCGTCGGCGCCGGTCGCGGAGGCGATCTTGTGGCCGAGGAGCTCCTCGTCGTCGAGTTCGAGGAGCACGGTCCCGACATTCTCGGGGTACACGTTCAGGCCTCCCACCATGATCGCCCCGTCGGTCCTGCCCAGGCAGTAGAAGAACGGGAGCTGCCACAGCTCGGACCGGTCGTACCCCAGGTCGGCCAGGCGGCTCGCGGCGTCGTAGCCGTGCCCGTCGAGCACCTGCATGACGTGCTCGAATCCCATGGTGCCGCCGCGGTCCCCGATCCGGTAGCGGACCAGCGGGATGCCCGAGAGCACCGTGAAGACGAGCTCGGACTCGATCTCCTCTATGAAGTAGGACGACGGGCTGTACTGGAACAGGTTCGGGACCTCGGCCGAGCCGAAGAGGTCCCTGGCCAGCCCCCTGTCGGCTGTGGCGAGCTGCCGGACGAGCACGGTCAGCGGGTACTCGCGGCCCACTGACATGCCGAGGTCCGCGGCGCCGTAGCCACCAGAGACGGCGAGCAGATCCCGGCTGGTGTCCACGCCGATCTTGGAGGCGACGTGCGCGCGCCACTCCTCGGAGTAGCCCTCGCCGCCCAGCCCGAGCCGCACGTTGAGCGAGGCCCAGTCGATGCCGCGCTCGATGCCCTCGTCGATCACGGACTTCATGAACGGCGGGTACCCCACGATCACGGTCTGTCCGTAGTAGGGGGAGATGTCCCTCACCGTCTCGAGGATCTCGTCCAGGTTGATGCCCGGCGAGGTGATGGTGAGCGGGTACTTGCCGGTCGCCGCGACCTCGCGCAGCGCCTGGGCCATCTTCTCGCCGCTCGTCCAGGTGCCCATCGCCAGTCCGATGATGATGAGCGTGGGCGTGGTGTCGATACGGTAGAACTGCCGGAACGCGAACTCCATGTAGGCAGGGAAGAGCGCGTCCTCCTCCGGCGTGCGGAACCAGTAGTTCGACCCGCCGGAGTAACCGGAGCTCTTCTCGATCGTGTACGCCGAGGTGAGCTTGCCGTCCAGGCACAACTCGTCGAGCGCGAAGCGTTCCACGTAGGTGCGCTTGCTCGTCAGCGGCAGCTCGGCGAAGGCCTCGGGCCGGAGCGCGCGTTCCGGCGTGACGCCGTGCTCGCCGAGGAACGCCGGGTACGCCCGGGTTCGGGTCACGGCTGCCTGCACGACCCTGGCCGCGTTGCTCGCTCCGCCCTTGACATGGAGCGACTCCGGAGCGCGGGACATGAACAGGCGAGTGAGGGACGGCTTGGACATGACGACGCTCTGCATAGACATAGAACACACCCCCAGGGCTCCCGCGCCACGTTACGGCGCGGCTGACCAGGCCAGTGCAACCCCCGTGCCGCTTGCCCCTCGAGGCACGGGGAGCGACCGAGGCCCCGGGGACCGCGGAGGATGGTGCACGGCTTCCGGCGCGCACCGCTCGGGTGCCTGTCCGGAGGAGGGGGCGCGGCCGTTCGTTGCCCGCATCGGTCCTCCTGCTGTTCCGGCGAAGCCGCCGCCACTTGCGCGGGTGGCGACATCTGGAAGCGTCTTACAGTACAATACCCGAGTCGCGAGCACCCTAGTCGAAGCAGGTGACGCAGCCGATGACGCAGCGCGCACACGCGACGGTCCTCCTCGGCCTCCTCGCCGCCCTCCTCGCGGCGGCCGTCGTTCCACCCTCGGCCCTTGGCATCACGCGTGACGTGGTGCTGGCCAGGGGCAAGGTCTGGGTGGACGCGAGGGTGCCCTACAGCCAGACGGCTTGGGCCGACGAGAGCGGCGGGCGCGTGGCGAACTCCTCGCTCGGGTACCGCACCGACTGCTCGGGCTTCGTGTCGTTGTGCTGGAACCTGCGGTGGCCCGACGGCCGGCCGCGCTCGCTGGCTACAGACACGCTCCGCGGGGTCTCCGAGCGCATAGGCAAGAACGACCTGCTCCCCGGCGACATCCTCCTCAAGCCCAAGACGACCACCACCTCGGGGCACGCGGCGCTCTTCGTGGGCTGGGTCGACCCGCTGTCCAAGACGCAGTACGTCTCGTACGAGGAGAGCGGCTCGAGCAAGGGGGCGGTGTCGAGGATCGTGCCCTACCCCTTCTTCGAGGGGGGCTCGGGCTACTACCCCTACCGCTACCTCGGCATCGAGGAGGACTACCTCGCCCAAGTCGAGCCCGTGCGCGGCTACGACCGCTACGAGACCGCCGTCAAGGCGTCGCGCTCCACGTTCGCGACCGGAGCGGTGGAGACCGTGGTCATCGCCTCCGGAGCCGACTGGCCCGATGCGCTGGGCGGAGCGGCGCTGGCCGGCGCTCACGACGCGCCCGTGCTGCTCGTGCGACCGGATGCCGTCCCCTCGGCGGTCCGCGCCGAGATCAGGCGGCTCGGCGCGACCGGGGCCGTCCTGCTCGGCGGCGAGGCGGCCGTGTCGAAGGCCGCCGAGGACGCCCTCGCCGCGGTGAGACCGGGCTTCACGGTGACACGCGTCGGCGGGCGGGACCGGTACGAGACGGCGGCGATGGCCGCGGCCGAGGCGGTCGAGGCCGCACGCGGGCGCGGCAAGACCCCCGGCGGCACGGTCTTCGTGGCCTCGGGTCTCGCCTTCCCCGACGCGCTGGCCGCCTCCCCGGCCTCCGCGGAAGGCGTCCGGCCGATACTGCTCGCGCGCCCCGGCTCCGTGCCGGCGCCCACCGAGCGCGCGCTTCGCGCCATGGCGCCGGCGGAGGCGGTGCTGCTCGGCGGGGACCCGGCCCTCGAGCGTTCCGTGCTCGAGTCGGTCCGGTCGCTCGCGCCGTCGGTGAGGCGGCTGGCGGGCCGCGACCGGTACGAGACGGCGGCTGCCGTGGCGGCATGGAGCGCCGAGCGCGGGCTGTCTTGGAAGGGGACGGGGCTGGCCACCGGCGCCGACTTCCCCGACGCGCTCTCCGGAGGCGTCGCGCTCGCCGAGCGCGGTTCCGTGCTGCTGTTGACGCGCCCCGACCGGCTCGCCGGCCCGGCCGCCGCCGCTCTCACGGCGAACGCCGCCGAGGTCGAGCGGACCGTGTGCTTCGGCGGCATGTCGGCGGTCGGCAGCGACGTGCGCCGGGCCGTCGCCGTGATCCTCGGTTTCAAGGGATGACGTCCGGCGGCCTGCCGCCGCACTCCGTCCGGGTACACCCCCGCGCCCGGCGGGTCCGCATCCGCGTCTCCGCCCGCGAAGGGGTGGTCGTCACGCTGCCCCCCGGCGTTCCCCGCACACTGGCCGATGAAGCGCTGGCGGCTCGCTCCGAGTGGGTCTCCGCCGCGTTGGCGCGGGTCGCTCCTGCCCGGGAGGCGCTCCTGGACGGGGCCGCGGCGCTGCTCCCGGCCGAGGTACGGTTCCGGGCGACGGGCGAGGCATGGGGAGTGAGGCTGCTGCCCAGCGAGAGCGCGGCGGTCGCGCGCGAGTCCGCCGGTGAGCTCGTTGTGCGCGCCGCGGCCCGCGCCGATGCATTGTCCGCGCTGCGCCGGTGGCTGCGGCGCGCGGCGAGGGCGCGACTGGTGCCGCTACTCCAGGCCGCCGCCGCCGAGCACGGTTGCGAGGTGCCGCGCGTGACGGTGCGCTGTCAGCGCACCAGGTGGGGCAGCCGCTCGTCGCGCGGGACGGTCAGCCTGAATCGCAACCTGGTGTTCCTGCCCCGCGAGGCCGTGCACAGCGTGATCCTGCACGAGCTCGCCCATACGCGCCATCACGACCACTCCGCCGCCTTCCGCAGGGAGTTGGCGGCCATGGATCCCGCCTGGGAGCGGTCTCGCGACGTGTTGCGCCTAGCGGACGAGTACGTCCCGGCCTGGGCGCTCGAGCCGTAGGCGGCCGATTCCGAGGGGCGGAAACGTGGAAAGCACCGGCAGCCACGCGACGCACTCCCGGAGGGACGTGTGGACCGCCTGAAGCGCATAACGGCCGGCCTCTCGCGGAGGCCGGAGGTGCGGCTGTCGGCCTCGGCGCTGCGGCAGTGGCGCCGTCACGGCGCGCCGAGGATCGCCGCCGCGATGGCGTACTACGCCCTGATGTCGATGGCGCCGCTGATGCTGGTCGTCGTGGCCGTCGCGGGGACCGTGTTCGAACGAGAGGCGGTCCGGGGCGAGATCCTGCGGCAGGCGCAACGCTTGCTCCAGCCCGACGCCCTGCCCGCCGTGGAGGGGATCCTGGACTCCGCGACGCGGGCGCGGCCCGGAGCGGGCACGACGCTGATCGCGGTGGGCATCTCGCTCCTCGGGGCGGCGGGCGTGTTCGTGCAGCTCCAGGCGGCGCTCAACCACATCTGGGCCGCGCCGCCCCCGGAGGGGTTCCTGCAGACGCTGTGGCGGCGGTCCCTGTCGTTCCTCATGGTCGCCGTCGCCGTCGTGCTGCTCGGGGCGGCGGCGCTGTCCAACGCGGCGCTCGCCACGCTGGTCGAGCTCCTGCCCTCGATGGTGGTCTCGCCGCTGCTGATGCAGTCCGCCGGCTTCGCCCTCTCGTTCCTGCTGGTCGCCGCGATGTTCGCCCTGGTCTACAAGGTCCTGCCCGACGTGGACGTGTCCTGGCGCGACGCCCTCCTCGGCGCGCTCGTCACCGCCGCGCTGTTCAGTCTCGCCAACCTGGCGCTGGGGGCGTACTTCTCGCGGACGGCGATAGCCTCGGCTTACGGAGCCGCGGGCTCGGTGGCCGTGCTGCTGCTGTGGGCGTACCTCGTCGGTCAGGTCGTGCTGCTGGGTGCCGAGTTCACGCACGTGTGGGCGTGCACGCACGGGTCGCTGCGCGACGCGGCCCGGAGCGCGGCCACCGGTTGCGCCGAGCGGGACTGAGGGAGGCGGGCGCGTTGGGCGAGGGACAGGTGGTCCACGCCGACGGTGGCGAGACCGCCGGCGGTTAGGGGGCGGCCCGCATGGCCGGAAGATCCTACGCGAGCAGCGGCGAGACCCGGCGCACGCGCGCGACCGAGGCGGCCGCCTGCTCGAGCAGCAGCGCCTCTCGTCCGGGCGCGAGCTCGAGGAGGTCGTCGTCGGTCAGCCGCCCGCCGGGGTCGCGCCCGCCCGCCGCGGCACGCGCCTCCTCGCGCCAAGCCGCCGGCAGCTCCTCGGCCGGCTCCACGCCGAGCAGCTCGCCCAGAGCGCACGCCCAAGCGCGCGGCACCACGGAGTACGCCCCGTAGCCTCCGCCGCCCGAGGCCGCCAGGCGGCCCCCGCACAGCTCGTCGGCCAACGCGACGACGCGCCGCACCACCGAGCGGTACCCGGGCAGGGTGAGGCCCAAGGTGGTCAGCGGGTCGGCGTGGTGCGAGTCCGCGCCGAGCTGGGCGACGATCGCGTCGGGCGAGAACGAGCGCACCGCCGGCTCGACGGCGTCGCGCATCGCGAGCTCGTAGCACGCGTCCGTGGCGAGAGGCGGCATCGGGACGTTGAGCGCGGTCCCCGCGCCTGCCCCGGCGCCGGTCTCGTCGGCGAAGCCGGTGCCGGGGAAGAGGTGGGCGCCGCTCTCGTGAACGGAGGCCGTCAGCACGCGGGGCTCGGCGTAGAAGGCCTCCTGGACGCCGTCCCCGTGGTGGGCGTCGACGTCGACGTATGCGAGACGAAGCCCGGGGTCCGTCTCCAGGGCCGCCGCGATAGCGACGGCGGGGTCGTTGTAGACGCAGAAGCCGGCGGCGCGAGAGCGGTGCGCGTGGTGCAGGCCGCCGGCCACGTTGAAGGAGCGGGTCGTCTGGCCGGACAGGACGGCTCGCAGGCCCGCGATCGCCCCGCCGCAGATGAGCGCGGCGGCCTCGTGCATCCCGGCGCTCACGGGGTTGTCGCCGCTTCCCAGCCCCATCGCCGGCACGAAGCCCCCCGGGTCGGCCGAGGCGCGCTTCACGGCCTCCACGTAGCGCGCGTCGTGCACTCGCAGGAGATCGGTCTCCTCCGCGGGCGCCGGCGCGACGACGCGAGCGCGCGCCCCGGAGCCCGCCGCGAGGGCAGCAGACGAGGACGGGGCTCCGTCCTCGGCCAGCAGGCCCAGCGCGCGCATCAGCGAGACGGCCAGCGTGAAGCGCTCGGGCCGCAGCGGGTGCCAGGGCCCCAGGTCGTAGGAGGCCATCGCGGGATCGTACACGAGCATGACGTCGCCCATCGCAGCCCCTCCCGGCGGTTCCGTCACGATGATGCCCGAAACGCGTGGAGCGCCGCGAGGCGTAACGCATCCCGAGCCGACGAGCCCCGGCGCCTGCGCCGGCCGTGGGGAGGTTTGTACCGGCGCGCGTCCTTGCCTTACACTCATGCTCCCGGTTCGCTCATCCCCGGCGCGGTGGCGCCGTGAACAAGACCCCTCGCTCGTGCGCGTCGGCCTGCGCGTCCGAGCCCTCCATCTCAGGGAGGTCGCGGTGGTGGACAAGACCATGGCTCAGGACATGCCTGTCTCGAGCCTGCTCGGCGAGAAGCGCGTGATGATCGACGACACGACCCTGCGCGACGGCGAACAGACCGCCGGGGTCGTCTTCGCGAACCAGGAGAAGATCCGCATCGCACGGCTCCTCGACGAGATCGGGGTCGATCAGATCGAGGCCGGCATCCCGGCGATGGGCGGCGACGAGCGCGATGTCATCGAGGAGATCGCGCACCTGGGGCTGCGAGCGTCGGTGCTGGGCTGGAACCGGGCGAACATCAATGACATCAAGACCTCGCTGTCCTGCGGCGTGGACGCGGTGGCGATCTCCCTGGCCACCTCCGACATCCATATCCAGAGCAAGCTGGCCAAGGACCGCGAGTGGGTCCTCGACACGATCCGCGAGTGCGTCGCCTTCGCCAAGTCCCACGACGTGTACGTCTCCGTCAACGCCGAGGACGCGTCGCGCACGGCGATCGGGTTCCTCACCGAGTACGCGTGCGCCGCCCAGGCCGAGGGCGCCGACCGCATCCGGTTCTGCGACACGATCGGCGTCATGGAGCCCTTCCGCACCTACAACGTCGTCAAGCACTTGCGCGAGCAGTGCGACATGGACATCGAGATGCACACGCACAACGACTTCGGCATGGCCGTCGCGAACGCGATCGCAGGTGTCCATGCGGGCGCGAACTGGGTGAACGTGACGGTCGGAGGGCTGGGCGAGCGCGCGGGCAACGCGGCGCTGGAAGAGGTCGTGATGGCGCTGAAGTACATCGAGGACCTCGAGCTGGACTTCGACACCAGGCGCTTCCGCGAGCTGGGCGAGTACGTCGCGGGAGCGGCGGGCCGGCAGATCCCGGTGTGGAAGTCGGTCATCGGGACGAACATGTTCGCGCACGAGAGCGGCATACACGCCGACGGCGTCATCAAGAACCCCAAGACCTACGAGGTCTTCAGTCCCGACGAGGTCGGCCTGCAGCGCCAGATCGTCATCGGCAAGCACTCGGGGAGCCGCGCCATCGAGATGAAGTTCGAGGAGTACGGCATCCCGCTGACCAAGGAGCAGGCCGCCGAGATGCTCCCGGCGGTGCGCAGGTGCGCCATAGAGCTGAAGCGCTCGCTGTTCGACAAGGAGTTGCTCTACATCTACAACGACTTCAAGGGGCGGTGGGCCGGCAAGGCCGCCACCGCCGAGGCGAGCGTCTAGGAGAGTGAGACCGATCCCCGGCAAGACCATCGCGGAGAAGATATTCTCCACGCACTCCGGGACCGACGCGCGCGCCGGCGACATCGTCGTGGCCGACGTGGACTTCGTCATGGGCCAGGACGGGACGTCCCCCCTGGCGATCCGCGCGCTCGAGCGCATGGGCGTGGGGAGCGTGTTCGACCCGGCCAAGGTCGCCCTCGTGATCGACCACTCCTCGCCGAGCCCGCTGGAGGGCGTCTCGGCGCTGCACACGGTGATGCGCGATTTCGGGCGGGCGACCGGTGTGAAGGTCTACGACATCGGCGAGGGCGTGTGCCACCAGCTGATCCCCGAGCAGGGACACGTGGTGCCCGGCGACCTCATGGTGGGCTGCGACAGCCACACCTGCACCTATGGAGCCGTCAACGTCTTCTCCACGGGTGTCGGCTCGACCGACGGCGCGGCCGTCATGGCCGCGGGCAAGCTGTGGTTCAGGGTCCCCGAGACGATCAAGGTGGTCTTCGGCGGGGAGCTGCGGCCCGGCGTGTACAGCAAGGACCTCATCCTCCGCCTCGCCGGCATGGTCGGCGTGGACGGCGCGACGTACCGCGCCCTGGAGTTCCACGGGCCCGCCGTCGAAGCCCTCTCGGTCGAGGCCCGCATGACGATGTCCAACATGGCGATCGAGGTCGGCGCGAAGGCCGGGCTCATGCGCGCCGACGACAAGACGCTCGCGTGGTACGAGGGCCGGGGACACCGCGCCCCGGAGCCCGTCGACCCCGACGCCGACGCGGTCTACGCGCAGGCGATCGAGGTCGACGCGAGCGAGGTGGGGCCGCAGGTCGCCAAGCCGCACGCGGTCGACAACGTCTCGCCGATCGAGGAGGTCGCGGGGACGCCGATACAGCAGGGCTTCGTGGGCACCTGCACGAACGGGCGGCTGGAGGACCTCGCGGTCGCCGCCGGGATCCTGCGAGGACGCCGCGTCCATCCCGACGTGCGCTTCATCGTGGCGCCGGCCTCCAAGCGCGTCTGCCTCGACGCGATGGCGGCCGGCCACATCCAGGCGCTCGTGGAGGCGGGAGCCGCGGTGGTCACGCCGGGCTGCGGGCCGTGCGTGGGCACGCACAACGGCGTGCCCTCCGACGGCGAGAACGTGATCTCCACGGCGAACCGCAACTTCAAGGGTCGCATGGGCAACAGCAACGCCTTCATATACCTCGGCAGCCCGGCCACGGTGGCGGCGAGCGTCATCGAGGGGCGTATAGCGGACCCGCGGGGGTACGCGGACTGACGGACGGCGGCGGAACCGCGCCGCGGGAGGCGAGCCGAGCGCGAGGAGAGCGGACGTGAGCGAGATCCGGGCGAAGGCCTTCAAGTACGGCGACGACATCAACACCGACTACATCATCAGCGGGAAGTACAAGTTCAAGTCCGCCGACATGGAAGCGATGGCGGTCCATGCCATGGAGGAGCTCGACCCGCGCTACTACGAGAAGGTCAAGCGCGAGGGCGGGTTCCTCGTGGCCGGGAAGAACTTCGGCATGGGATCGAGCCGGGAGCAGGCACCGCTCGTGCTCATCCATTCCGACACCAAGGCGGTGCTCGCCAAGAGCTTCGCGAGGATCTTCTACCGCAACGCGATCAACACCGGTCTGCCCGTGGTGGAGTGCGACACCGACCTCGTCGACGACGGCGACGAGCTCGCCCTCGACCTGGAGTCCGGCGTGGTCCGCGACGTGACCAAGGGCGTCGAGATCCCGTTCGCGCCGCTGCCGCCGGTGATGGCGCAGCTGCTCGCCGACGGCGGGCTGGTCGAGCACTTCAAGAAGCATGGCGGTTTCGCGCTGTAGCGCTGCCCGGCGGGCGTCGGGCGCCTACGGGGTTCGCGCTGCCTCCTCGGCTGGTCATACTCCGCGTATGAAGACAGCCGTCTCGATCCCTGACGACGTGTTCGAAGACGCGGGATCGCTGCGCCGGCGTCTCAGGCGGCGCAGCTTCCGGGAAGCGTCATGTCGCCACCGTTGAGGTTATACTTACCGTTTGGATGCTGGGAGGATCGCATGCCTGGTGAGGCGCGAGCGAAGGGATCGGTGGAATCGAGCTTGGCCGAGGGGAAGGACGCGGTCGCCACGCGCGCCCTGGCGGAGCCGGCTGCGATGAGGCGTCTGCTCGAGGCGCTGTCCGGTCCCGGCCGCACGGAGCGTGCCCGGGCCGCGGAGGCGCTGCACGAGGTCGCCTGCCGCGAGCCCCAGGCCCTGAAGCCGTACGCGTCCGAGCTGATCGACGCGCTCGAGCGTCCCGAGGTGCAGACGCGCTGGGAGGTCCTCGGCGGGCTCGAGGAGCTCGCGCGCGTGGACGCCCGCCTGCTCGACAAGGCGATCGCGCCCGCGACCGTTTCGCTGCACGACGCCGAGTCGGGGGTGGTACGCGTCGCGGCGTTCCGTATGCTCGCAGCGTACGGGTCGACCACCGCGAGGCGTGCGGAGCGCATCTGGCCGCTGCTCGACGAGGCTCTCCGCGCCTACCACGGCGACCCGGAGTATCCCGGGATGCTGGCCGGAGTGGTCACGCTCGTCGAAGGGGCCGCGCCCGAGGCGGTGCGCGCGGATGCGGCCAGGACCGTCGAGCCCGAGACGACGCATCCTCGCGCGGCCATCAGCAGGCAAGCCAAGCGGATCGTCGCCCGGGGACCGAAGAACCCCGGGGCGTAGACCGCGGACCACTCCTCCCGCGGGGGCCGGGAGAGGATCCTCTGAACACCGGTAGCCGGCTCGTTCCTCGGCTCGCGACCGCCGCGTTTGCTACACTCTCCTCCTGCTCGGACCGGGCGGCCCGCACGGCCCGTGCCCGGCGGTCCGGGCACATCCTCGACGGAAGGCGGCCTCCGCGTGGCGAAGCACACCATCACCCTCATCCCCGGCGACGGCATCGGCCCCGAGATCACGACGGCCATGAGGCGCGTCGTCGAGGCCGCCGGCGTGGAGATCGAGTGGGAGGTCGTCGAGGCGGGCGCCGGCGTCGTGGACGCGTTCGGCACGCCTCTGCCGGACGAGGTCATCGAGTCGATCCGGCGCAACAAGGTCGCCATCAAGGGGCCGGTCACGACACCCGTGGGCACGGGTTTCCGCAGCGTCAACGTGGCCCTGCGAAAGGCCCTGGACCTCTACGTGAACCTCCGGCCGGCGTTCTCGATAACCGGTACGGGCGCGCGCTACGACGACGTCGACATCGTGCTCGTGCGCGAGAACACCGAGGACCTCTACGCGGGCATCGAGTTCGAGCAGGGCAGCCCGGAGGCCGCGGAGCTCATCGAGTGGGTGGCCGCCCACGGGGCGGGGACGATAAGACCCGATTCGGGCATCTCGCTCAAGCCCATCTCGGTCAGCGGTTCCGAGCGCATCGTACGCTGGGGGTTCGAGTACGCGTTGGCCAACGGCCGCAAGAAGGTCTCGGCGATCCACAAGGCCAACATCCTCAAGCACTCCGACGGGCTGTTCCTGGACGTCGCCCGCCGGGTGGCGGCCGAGTACGAGGGGCGGGTGGAGTTCGAGGACTACATCGTGGACGCCACGTGCATGCAGCTGGTGCTGCAGCCCTGGAGGTTCGACGTCCTCGTGCTGCCGAACCTGTACGGCGACATCGTGAGCGACCTGGCCGCCGGGCTCGTAGGGGGGCTCGGCATCGCGCCGGGTGCGAACATCGGGGCCGAGTGCGCGGTGTTCGAGCCGGTCCACGGTTCGGCGCCCAAGTACACGGGACAGGACGTCGCCAATCCCACCGCCGAGATCCTCACGGCCGTGCTGATGCTCAGACACGTCGGCGAGCGCGACGCCGCCGAGCGCATCCTCGGCGCGGTACGTGCTGTCCTGGCCGAAGGCGTGCGGGTGACCTACGACATCAAGCGCACCAACACCGGCTCCACTGAAGGGTCGGTGGGCACCCAGGACTACGCGGACGCGCTGATCGAGAGGCTGTAGCGGGCACATGGCCGAGCGGGACGGCAAGGGCGGATACTGGTCGGGGCTCGAGGCGGCGCACCGCCGGCGGATCCTGCTCTGGGGCGGCCTGGGCGTCACGCTGCTGGCCGCCGTGGTCGCCGCCGCGCTCATCATGCCGCCGGCCGAGGACGGGCCCGAGCGTCCCGGCGAGCGCTCCGCGGAGCCGACCCGGACGCCGGAGGCCACGCCGACGCCGACGCCGGAGCCGGACCCGTCACCGGACGGGGCTCCCGCGCCCGGACCGCCGCCTATGCCTGGGCCGGACGAGGGGAACGGGAGCGGTCCCGATGCCGGCGGCGGTTCGGGGACCGACGCCTCGGGGCCGCACCTGGTCGCCTACCGCTTCGACGGGTCCATCCGGGTCGTTCGAACCGACGGGGGCGAGCCGAAGGTCGTCCTGGAGCAGGACGTGCCGTGGTACTCCCTCTCGCCGGACGGCAGGACGCTGGCCTACGGTGCGGATCGGGGCTTCGATCTCGTCGACATCGCCTCGGGAAGGACCACGCGGATCCCCGCCCGGTCCCCGGTCGCGTCCCCGGCGTCGTGGGCGCCCGACTCGTCGTGGCTGGTCTACTCGGTCGAGGCGTCCGACAAGGGCGAGAGCGGCGAGTTGCGCCGTGTCTCCGGTGACGGAGGGGGCGGCGCGCTCCTCGGCACGGGGAGCCGTCCGCAGGTCTCGCCCGACGGCAGACGCGTCGCCTCCGTCCGGGTCTCTCGGGGAACGCCGGTCGTGGCGGTGATCCCGGCTGGGGGCGGTGCCGCATCGGAGGTCGCGGCGACGCAGGGGGTGCGGGGCTTCGCGTGGTCCTCGGCGAAGGGCCTGTACGCGGTGGTGCCCGTCGAGGGAGACCCGGCCGACACGCCGCCGCGGATCGTCCTGGCGGGACTCGGCGGGGGCAGCGAGCAGGTCTGGAAGGTCGCGCCGGGCGGCAGGGCGGTCACCCTTGCGGACCTGCGCACGGCTCCCGACGGGCGTTCGCTGCTCTTCGCGGAGGTCGGCGACGACGGGTACTCGCGCGCCAAGGTGCTGCGCGCGGGCAAGGCGCTCGACCTCAGCATCCGGCGAGACACCTACCCGGTGGGATGGACGGCCGAGAGCAGCGTGCTGTTCGTGGAGGGCAACGCGTTCCAGGGCGAGAGCACCGACCTCATGCGCGCCAAAGCCGACGGGACCGGGCGCCGCGTGCTCGTGCGCGGTGCGGCGCGTTAGCCGCGACGCACGAACGACGCCCTCTCCGGG
>JACUUM010000022.1 GCA_014859305.1 Coriobacteriia bacterium | reverse complement strand
GGCTGTATGATGGCTCCGCTAGCGTCACCCCGTTGCGGGTTCAGATACATGTACACAGGTGGCCGGGTTGGTCTGGACAGGTTTGTCCGGTTCTTAGGTGATGAACCGCTCTTCACGCTGCTGCCTTGTCCGTTCTCAGTGTAGACCAGTAGACCTGGTCCGGGGTCTTGTCGCCCAGTCCCTGATGTCGGCGCTCGTTGTTGTAGAAGTCGAAGTAGGCTGCGAGCTCCCGCCGCGCCTCGGGGATGGACTCGTATCCCTTGAGGTACACCTCCTCGTACTTGACGCTCCTCCACAGCCTCTCGATGAAGACGTTGTCCATCCAGCGCCCTCTCCCGTCCATGCTGATCGCGATGCCGTGGGCCGAAAGCAGACCGGTGAAGCCCTCGGAGGTGAACTGCGAACCCTGATCCGTGTTGAAGATCTCGGGGGCGCCGTAGAGGGCAAGCGCTTCTTCGAGAGCCTCGATGCAGAAGCTGGCGTCCAGCGTGTTGGAAACCCGCCAGGCCAGCACCCGCCTGCTGGCCCAGTCCATGACCGCGGTGAGGTAGCAAAAGCCCCTGGCCATCGGCAGGTAGGTCACATCCGAACACCACACCTGCCCTGCCTCGGTGATCTCCATGCCCCGGAGCAGGTAGGGGTAGACCTTGTGGCCGGGATGGGGAGAAGAGAGCCGGCGCCTGGGCTGGAGGGCCTCCATGCCCATCTTTCGCATGAGCGTGGCCACGTGCTGCCGCCCGACCTCGAAGCCCCGCTCAAGCAGCTGCCCTCTGATCCGGCGGATCCCGTAGAAGGGCAGCTTCATGTGGATCTCGTCCATCGCGGTCATGAGCGCCAGGTCTTCCTCGCCGGTGGGAGCAGGCTCGTAGTAGACGCTGGAGCGCGAGAGGGCAAGCAGGCCCGCCTGCCTCTTGACGGGCAGAGGATGGTTCCGATCGATCATCGCTTTCCGCTCGATCCGTTCAAGCGACCGAGCGCCCCGGACAAGAAATCGTTCTCCATCGTCAGCTCACCGATCTTGGCGTGAAGCTCGGCGAGAGACGGCCCGTCCTCCTTTGCCTTGTCGCCCTCTCCGAAGACGGCAGCCGCCTCATCGAGCAGCTGGCGCTTCCACTTCGTGATCTGGTTGGGATGAACATCGAACCTCTCGGCGAGCTCGATGACGGGCTGCTCGCCCTTGATGGCCTCCAAGGCCACTTTGGCCTTGAAGACCGGCGAATGGTTGCGTCTCGGTCGTCTGGACATGATCGATACTCCTCCTCGCTGTCTTGCGCTTCGGAGCAATATCATCACCTAAGGAGCTGTCCGATTTCGCCCGGCCACTTCTAGGCAAGGCAGCCGAGTGCTACTGCTCGGAACTGACCGGAGTAGTGGGCGTGGTCGGGACATCAGTCCCAGTTGGGAGACGCGGACAGAGCCCGTGCGCAGGAAGCGGATCGGACGGTCCTTCGCCGTCGCGCTCTGTGCACTCACTCTGATGAGTGTCGCGTGCCAGTCGCGTGAGCAGAGCCCAGCAGATCGAGCGCTCTTCGGCGGCTGGGAGCCCCCGGGCTCCTCCGAACCGGGGGACTTGGATTCCCTGGTTCTCGACCCCGATCACACGTTCATGGTCGGGTACGACGACAGTACGCTTCCTATGCCAGGGGTCGCTCCCACTCCCGTCGGTACGTGGCGGGTGCAATCAGATGGCGTGCTGGTGTTCGAGGCACCGGCGTCGGGGCCGCCGGATCGACGAGCCGCCTACGAGTACACGCTCGAGGACGACACCCTCACGCTGTCCCCTGCGGGAGGATCCAGCACCGATGGGGCATGGCTCACAAGGCACGAGGAGGTCGTCTTGCGCCGCGTCCCCCCGGACCCACTGGGGACAGGCAGGCCGCTCCTCGGCGCGCTACTCGCGTTTCTGCTGGTTGTCTCCACAGCCATCGCGGTGGGCGTGGTCGGCTGGCGACGCCGGCGAGGCTACTACGCTGCTTGGGCCGCGGCGTACCTACTCACGATCGCAGGTCTCGTGGTGGCACTTCCAGAGGGGCCGTCCTATGTCCTCTCCGGAGCCGCGGCAGCATGCCTGGTGGCCGGGCTCGTGGATCGGCGATGGCACGCCAAGCGAACCGTGGTCACGCATCACGCGTCTGGGCAGGGAGTACCGCAGGTCCTTGCCGCAACCGCTCTGGGCGCTGCGGGACTGGGTGCCCTCTTCTTCCTTCAGCTGTGGGGAGATCCGAGTAGGGGGTTCCTCGAGCACGTATCATGGGGACCTATGGGAACCGGATTGTGGTTCTCGCTGGTGGTGGTCGTTCTCGGAGCCGTGGCCTTCGTCGCGCTCAGGACGGACAACCCCGCCATGGCGCTGCGGGCGGCGGCGCTATTGGGCGTCCTCGGTGTGTACTGGATCGAACCCCGTGTCTGGCTAGTCGGACTGCCCCTGCTGCTGTCGGCGGGGCTGAATGCAGGCGCGACTTGGGCTGCGCGTACCACGGCAGGGGTGGGGACACTCGAGCGGGGGACGCCGGAGCGCGCTGTCACGGATCGACCTCGAATGGTGCGCCATACTTAGGGCCACAAG
The DNA here is from genome assembly GCA_014859305.1 of Coriobacteriia bacterium. Lineage (NCBI taxonomy): Bacteria > Bacillati > Actinomycetota > Coriobacteriia > Coriobacteriia bacterium. The sequence goes on along the minus strand of JACUUM010000022.1, from coordinate 37,110 downwards.
AGAGGAGCCGAGTGCTGAACGTGGTGCCTCGAAGCGGCACGGAAGGTCTCCGAGCACTCGGGCGAGTACGAGGTCGGGGGCGGGCGGCGATCAAGGCGACTCCAGCGCTGCCGGTACCCCGCCGCTGTTCTGGACGCGCATCCTCCGCCGGGCTTATCCCGCCCTCGGGATGGTATAATCAATCAGGTACGACCCGGCGCCGAGGGAGGTACTCCTCGGCGCTTTGCGATAGTTCGGAGGCCGTGATGGACAGCAAGACCAAGCAGGAGCTGAGGCAGTTCCTCGAGGGCGAGCGCGACAGGTTGCGCGCCGAGATCGAGGAGTTCGAGCGCGTCGGGCACACGGCGCTCTCGGATATGAGCGGTGAGAACAACTACCGCGACCACATGGCCGATCAGGGCACCGCGACGTTCTCGCGGGAGCTGGACCTGACGCTGGAGGACAACGCGCGGAAGATGCTCGCCGAGGTCGAGCAGGCGCTGGAGCGGCTCGCCAACGGCGACTACGGGCTGTGTCGCCGGTGCGGCGAGGCGATCGCGCTGGAGAGGCTGAAGGCCATGCCCTCGGCGGAGCTGTGCGTGCCGTGCAAGGCGTGGGAGGAGTCGGCCTGAGAGGCCGGTCCGTCCTGCTGCCGCTGACCGCGTTCGCGGTGGTCGTCCTCGACCAGCTCGTGAAGGTCGCGGTGCGCGCGCGCCTGCCGCTCGGTGAGCCCGTACCGCTCGTCCCGGGTGTGCTCTGGCTGACGCACGTCGACAACACCGGCGGCGCGTTCAGCATCCTCGCCGGACGTCAGTGGGTGTTCATGACGGCCGCGGCAGGGGCGATCGTCGCGGTGGCGGTCTTCTGGGCGCTGGGGCGCCCGGGGCGCTTCCAGGCGCTCGCCCTCGGGCTGGTGGCCGGCGGCGCGGCGGGGAACCTGGCGGACCGCGTGCTCTTCGGCAGGGTGACGGACTATCTCGACGTGAGGTGGTGGCCAGTGTTCAACGTGGCCGACATGGCCCTCGTCGGCGGTATCTCCGGTCTGGTCGCGTGGCTGCTATTCGGGCAGCACGCCCCGACGAGGCCGGCGGGCACGCCGCCGGGAGGCGGCGGCGAAGGCGCGGGCGCCGAGGGGAGCCCTCGGGGGGAGACGTGAGCGACACCCACATCCACACCCACACGGTCAAGGCCGGCGAGGCCGGCCGACGGCTCGACCGCTTCCTGGCCGATCTCGACTTCATGCCGAGCCGCGCGATCGCCCAGCGGCTGATCGAGCGCGGCTTCGTCCGCGTCGACGGTTCCACGGCGCTCAAGCGCCACGAGCTGCGCGCCGGCGAGCGAATCGTCGTCGAGGTCCCGCCGAGAGAGCCCTCCGAGCTCACGCCCGAGCACATCCCGCTGGACATCCGGTACGAGGACGACCACCTCATCGTGCTCTCCAAGCCCGCCGGCATGGTGGTGCACCCCGCCATGGGGCACTACTCGGGGACGCTGGTGCACGCTCTGCTCGCTCACTCCGAGGACCTCGGCTCGCTGGCCGGGGAGGAGCGCCCCGGGATCGTGCACCGGCTCGACAAGGACACCACGGGGTTGATGATGGTGGCCAAGACCGACGAGGCCCAGGTGGCGCTCTCCGACATGATCAAGGTCCGCGCGGTCACGAGGCGCTACATCACGCTCGTGCACGGCTACATCGCGCCGGAGACCGGCATCATCGACGCGCCCATCGCGCGCCATCCGAGGGACCGCATGAGGATGTGGGTCTCGGAGCACCCCGCGGCCAAGCAGGCCGTGACCACGTTCCGGGTGCTGGAGCGCTACACGGCCGGCCCTCACGACGACGGGTACACGCTGCTGGAGTGCCGCCTGCACACCGGGCGCACCCACCAGGTGCGCGTGCACATGGCCTACATCGACCACCCCTGCGTGGGGGACCAGCAGTACGGGGCCAGGAAGCCCAAGGCGGACCGCGGCCTGTCCCGACAATTCCTCCACGCCTACCGTATAACCTTCACGCATCCGTTCACCGGAGCCGAGATCGACCTGACCGACCCGCTGCCCGATGACCTCGCTCGCGTGCTCGAGGAGATCGAGCCGGACTCGATGGGTCGCACGGCGGCGGGCGATGAGGTATCGGCTTTGCTGGAGAAGGGCCTGTAGGAGGTGTCCAGGCGCATGGCAGCCAGTCAGAGAGTGCTCGTGGTGGAGGACGAAGACGCGATCCGCGACGCCGTAGCGGCGTACCTGGAGCGCGAGGGCTTCTGGGTGACGCCGGTGGCCGACGGCCTCGCGGCCGTGGAGGCCTTCGAGCGCCACTCGTTCGATTTGGTGGTGCTCGACCTCATGCTGCCGAAGCTGCCCGGCGAGGAGGTCTGCCGACGGATCCGCGACACCTCGGACGTTCCCATCATCATGCTCACGGCGAAGGGCGAGGAGGCCGAGCGCATCGCCGGGCTCGAGATGGGCGCCGACGACTACCTCGTCAAGCCGTTCTCGCCGCGCGAGCTCGTCGCCCGCGTACGTGCGCTGCTTCGCCGCGCGCGCGTCGAGGAGGAGCCGCAGCGCGGGCACGTCGTCTTCGGTCCGCTGGCGATCGACCTCGCGGGGCACCGGGTCTTCCTCGGCGGGGAGGAGGTCGATCTCACCGCCTCCGAGTACAAGCTGCTGGTGACGCTGTCGCGCTACCCCGGGCGCGTGTACTCGCGCATGGAGCTGGTGGAGAAGGTCCTCGGGTACGACTTCGAGGGGTACGAGCGGGCGATCGACAGCCACGTCAAGAACCTGCGCGCCAAGCTCGGCGACGACCCGAAAGAGCCGCGCTACATCCATACCGTGTTCGGCGTGGGGTACCGGTTCCAGGCCGCCGACGAGGCCGAGGAGACCGCCGGGGGCGAGGGGTCCCCCAGGGCCGCGCAGGCCGGTGAAGCGGCCGGCGGAGGGGCGAAGAAGGCGGGCGCGTGAAAGGCAGGTTCGATCTCGGCTTCAGGATCGCGGCCGGCTACGCCGCCGCCGCGGTGTTCACCGCGGCTCTGGCCGCCCTGCTCCTGACGCTGACCTGGCAGCAGCAGTTCGAGCGGTACGTGCGGGAGGGCCTGCAGGCGCGAGCGAACGACGCCGCGGTGGTCATGGCCCAGATCCACGCGCAGGCCGGGGGCTGGCAGGCCGTGCGCTACCTCGACCTGGGCCACGTCGGCCTGACGATGAGGGACTTCCGCATCCAGGTCTTCGACGGCGACGGCACGATCATCGGCGACAGCAGGCGATCCGCGCTGCCGCAGGACATCGAGATGGGCGGGCTGAGCCGCGTCGCGGGCACGGCGGCCACCGCTCCGATCGTGGTGAACGGCGAGAAGGTCGGCGAGGTGCGCGTGACGGCGCTCTCGCCCGGCGGGCTGCTCACGCCCCGAGACATCGAGTTCAGGGAAGGCTCTCTGGACAGCCTGCTCGTCGCCGCGATCATCGCGGTGATCGTCGCCGCGGCCGCCGGCACGCTCGTGGCCCGCGGGATCGTGCGCCCCATCCACCGCGTGACCCAGGTGGCCGGGCGGCTGCGCTCCGGCGAGGCGGACGCCCGCACCGCCATGGAGGGCCCCGACGCCGTCTCCGTGCTCGGGCGCACGCTCGACGAGATGGCGGACTCCATCGAGGCCGACCGCAGGTTCGAGCGCCAGCTCACAGCCGACGTGGCCCACGAGCTCCGCACGCCGCTGCAGGCCATACAGGCGACCGTCGAGGCGATGCAGGACGGCGTGCTTCCCGCCGACGAGGAGCGCCTCGGCGTGGTGCGCGACGAGACGGTGCGCCTCGCGAGGCTCGCCAACTCGATCCTGGAGCTCTCGCGGCTGGAGAGCGGCTCGACGCGCTTCGAGTGCCGCTCGCTCGATCCCGCCGACCCGGTGCGCGCCGCGGTGGAGGCGCACCGCGCGCTTCTCGAGGCGTGCTCGCTGACCCTCGTCGCCCGCCTGGAGGACGGCATGACGATCGAGGGCGATCCCGACCGGCTCACGCAAGCGGTGGGCAACCTGCTCTCCAACGCGGCCCGGTACACGCCCGAGGGCGGGCGCGTGACCGTGGCCGTGCAGCGCGACGACGACAGCGTCCGCATCGCCGTGTCCGACACCGGGCTCGGCGTGGCCGAGGGCGACCGCGACAAGGTCTTCACCCGGTTCTGGCGTGCCGACCCCGCCCGGGAGCGCTCCAAGGGGGGGGTGGGCATCGGACTCTCCGTGGTCAAGGAGATCGTCGAGCGCCACAAGGGCCGCGTCACGCTCGCCCCGGCCGAGGAGAACCCCGACGGCGGCGCCACGTTCGTCATCCGCATCCCGCTCGCTGGCGGGGGCTCCGGCGGGCGCCCGCGCCCGGAGTGGCCGCGACTGGCCGGCGAGGGCAAGCCGCGCGTGGCGTAGGGCGCGCGCGAGGGCGGCGGCGGGTCAGGGGGTGCGCAGGCGCGTCTTGAGCGAATCCTCGAAGGCCAGACTGACCGCCGGCGGTCCGCCCAGGAACGTGAGCCCGCGGACCTGCAGCTTGCGGGCGTCGAACCAGGCGCGCGTGGGCGTGTCCAGCGCGTCGGCGAGCACGACGGGGCCCCTCACGCCCGCGAGGACCGGCCCGCCGGAGAGCGCGTCGGGGAACGTGCGTCCCGTGGCCACCGCGATCTCCTCGTAGGCCAGCACCCGCTCCCGCACGGCGTGAGCCGCGAAGAGCCGGGAGGTCTCGTAGCGGTCCTTCCCGCCCACGCGGGTGGGGGAGGGCAGCAGTCGCGCCACCTCGTTCGACACCGCGGCCGGGCCGCCGACCACCACGGTGCGCTTCACGCCGGCCTCGGAGAGCGCTGTGCGCGTCGGTGCCGGCAGCGATGCCTTGCGCGTGAGCAGGACGGGGTATCCCGCCCGTGCGGCGTACGGCGCCGCGGAGAGCGCGTCGGGGAACACCTCGCCGGAGGCGACCACGGCGGCGCCGGGGGCCGAGCCGGTGACGGCGCGCACGCGGGCGGCCACCGCGCGGGCGGTCGCGTAGCGGTCGGCGCCGGCCAGCCGAGTCAGCCGGCCGGAGCCGACGAGGGCCTCCAACCGCCTCGCGACGGAGGACGAGACCGCCGGCGTGCCGCCGACGAGGTAGATGCGCGACGGGCGCAGGCGGACGACCTCGTCGCGGATCACGATGGGCAGCGAGTCGCGGGGCGTGAGCAGCAGCGGGCCGCCGGCGGCACGCGCGAGCGTGCTCGCGGCCAGGGCGTCGGGCCAGTCGGCCCCCGAGGCGACGACGAGAGCGGGTACCGGATCCGGGTACGAGGCGCGGCTGACCTCCGCGGAGGTCCCGTAGCGGTCCGGTCCCGCGTGCCTGCGGACGGCCAGCGGCGGAAGGCCGGTCGCCACGGTGACCGTCGCCGTGGCGGGCTCTCCGCTCGCCCAGCGGTCCGACGCGAAGGCCCTGACGTAGACGGTCTGCGCGCCGTCCCCGCCGAGGAAGAGCTTGGCCGAGGTCGCGGTCGTCTGGGACTCGGGCCCGCCGAGGTAGCCGTAGCGGTAGAAGACGCCGGAGCCTGCGGCCCGCGTCCAGGAGAGCGTCGTCCAGAACCCGTTCGGGCGCGAAGCGGCCAGCGTCACCGGGGCCTGCACGGGCACGGTGTCCATCAGGCGGCGGTATGCCGCCCAGGCGTCGACGCGGCCGTGACCGTAGTACGGGTCGATGCCGTCGGGGGCATCCGGCGGGTAGTCCACCGCGGTCGAGAGCATCGCGTCGACCACCCCCTCGGCGGGTGCGGCCGGCACCAGCGACCACAGCAACGCGAGCGTCCCGGAGACGATCGGTGTGGCCAAGGACGTGCCGCTGTACGCGAGGGTGCGGCCGTCCCTTCCCACACCCCAGACGTACTGGCCGGGAGCTACGAGGTCGAGCTCGGGGCCCCAGCAAGAGTGCGGAGAACGCACCCCGGTACTGGGGTCGAGCCATCCTATCGCGAGCGCGCCGGACGCGGCCGCCGGCATCCAGACCGCGTCGCCGCTGTTGCCCGCGGCGGCGACCACGACGCTCCCCCTGGCGCGCGCGTAGGCGACGGCGTTGTCGTACAGCGCCCGCAGGCCGGGCACCTCCCTGCCCGTCGCGGGGTCGACGAGACGCTCCCCCAGGGAGCAGTTGATGACCTTGCAGCCGCGGTCGGCCGCGTCCATGATCGCGCCGAGGACGTCGGCCGTGCTGCCCCCGCCCCTCGCGTCGAGGACCCTGTACGCCTCGATCGTCACGGGCGCGTCACCGACAACGCCCGCGATGCCGAAGCGGTTGCCGGTCTTCGCGCCGATGACGGACGCGACGACGGTGCCGTGGCCGAGCTCGTCGTTGGCGACGCGGTCGCCTTCCACGTAGTCCCTGACGTCGACGACCCGGCCCGTGTCCTCGCGCCAGTGGGGGCTCACCCCGCTGTCCACCACGGCGACCTTCACCCCGGGGCGGTACGGGTTCAGGTTGTACTCGAGGCCGAGGAAGGCCTGCCCCCAGGCGGGCTCGAGGTTGACGGAGTGGGGGAAGGCGTCGCTCGGCCCGAGGGAGACCGGCTGCCTCTCCGGGTCGGCGTACGCGGGGTCGTCGGGCGGGACGCCGAGCGCGATGACGCGGCCTTCCGGGGCGGCCGCCGCCACGGCGTCCAGCCCGCGCGCGGCGCGCGCGACGGCGGCGGCCTCGCGTGCCGGCGCGGTGGCGAGGAGCAGGTCGTCGCGCACCGCGCGCACGTCGCGCGCGCCCAGCGCGCGGAGCCGCTTCTCGACCGCGGGGCGTTGCGCGCGCGAGGCGAGCGCGACGACGACCGCGCGGGGCTCCTCGGCGGCGGCGGCGCGCGGCGGGGCGGGGGGCGCGGCGAGCGCCAGTGCGAGCGCCAGCGCGAGCGCGCCGAGGCGCGGCGGTCGGGCCTGCCCGGCGGACCGCACTAGTCGGCCGTTCCCGCACCGGTCAGGTCGAAGACCTCCACGCGCGAGCCGTCCTTGGCCGAGGCGTACCAGGCGGTCAGCTTGTAGGTGCCCGCCTCGCTCGCGTCGAAGCGCAGGGTGGAGACGAACGTCCCGCGCGTGCCGCTGCCCGAGGTCGCCATCACCTGCCGGTCGGCCAAGGTGCGGCCGTCGGCGGTCACCTCGAGCCGGAACTCGGCCTCGAACGTGTTGGCCGTGCCCGTGACCCTGAGCGGGCTGTCCAGCGTGTCGCCGAACGCCGGCTCCTCGACGAGCACGATCGGCGTGAGTCCCTCCCAGTCCTCGCGCGTCTGCGGCTCCTGGAGCAGGAGCCCCTCGGCACCGAGCTCCGTGACGCGCTCGCCCTCGATCCGCAGCTCCACCCCGTCCACCGAGCCGAACTGCGTGAGCGTGTAGACCAGTTGGGCGACACGGCCCCTCATGCCGGCGCTACCGGCGCCGGCGGCGAACTCGTCGGACAGGTCTACGATCGCGATGCCGTTCCGGACGTTCACCCCGCGGAGCCTCACACCGGAAGGGACCGCGCTGACGAAGCCGGCGGTCGCTTCGGCCTCGTTCGGGCCGGCCAGCAACGCCTCGACGGCGGCGGCAGCGACGCCGGTGGACCGCGTATGGCGTCGCACGGGGGCCACACGCTCCTGCCTGCCGGTCTCGGAGCCGGCCTCGCGCAGGAAGTACGCGCGGATCGGCGTGCCCCGCCCCGCCGCGTCCTCGCCGTCGGCCGCGGGCGTAGCGTCCGCGGAGGGCGTCGTGCCGTCGGATCCGCGATCGGTCCCGTTCCCCGCGTCCCGCGGGCCGCAGCCTGCGGTCAGCGCGAGAGCCAGGGTGAGGGCGGCCAGGGTCGCCAGGGCCGGGCGGGTTCTCATCGGGACCTCCAGGGGGCGGGGGGTCCGCCGGTAGTCATTTGCTGGTATCTGCATTGTACCCGCTCGTGCGATGCTGGAGTGCGACGAGGCGGCGGTGCGCCGCCGGAGGTTCGCGCCGGGTCCTCGGAGCGCCCGCGCCGTGCCGTCGACCGGTCGTCTCGGTGCCGCTTGTGCGAGGCGCCTCTGGCTGCTAGAGTCGGTCCGACCTTTAAGCCCGGTCCCGTGAGGCCGGCAAGGCGCAGCCACATAGCGAGCGTCGCCGGTCCTCGTCGGCGAGCTTCACGCGAAGTGCCTCCTTGCCGCCCTCGGCAGGAGGCGTTCTCGTCTCCGGCCCGGGAACCGGGCTCATCGCGGGGAAGGAGCCGAGGTGGCCGAGGAGCAGCGCGCCAAGGCCGTCGTCATGGACGGGCAGGCGGTCGCCCGGGCGGTGACGCGCATCGCGCACGAGATCCTGGAGGCGAACAAGGGGGGCGCGAACGTCGCGCTCGCGGGCATCGTGACGCGGGGCTCGGCGCTGGCCGCCGCGCTCGCCAAGAGGATCCGGGAGATCGAGGGGCTGGAGGTGCCGGTCGGCACGCTCGACATCTCCTTCTACCGGGACGACGTGTCCATCCGCCGCAACCCCGAGGTCCGTCGCACCGACATCCCGTTCGACGTGGAGGGCCGCGACGTCGTGCTGGTGGACGACGTACTCTTCACCGGCCGCACGATCCGCGCGGCCATGGACGCCATCATGGACTACGGGCGGCCGGACTCCGTGCAGCTCGCAGTGCTCGTGGACCGCGGCCACCGCGAGCTGCCGATACGCGCGGACTACGTCGGCAAGAACGTGCCCACCTCGCGCCGCGAGCGGGTGCGGGTCTACCTGGAGGCCGTCGACGGCCGCGACGCGGTGGAGATCCTCGAGGCCGAAGGCGGCGCCGGCGCTTCGACCGCCGCCGGGGAGGCGCCCTCCGCCAGCAGCGGGAAGTCTTCAGCCGGCGGGGAGGCGTAGCATGCTGACCTGCCGCCACCTCATCGACATCCGCGAGGTCTCCGCGGAGGACGTCGGGCTCATCCTGGACACGGCGAGCTCGTTCAAGGAGGTCAACGAGCGCAGGATCAAGAAGCTCCCGACGCTTCGCGGCCGCACCGTCATCAACCTCTTCCTCGAGCCCTCCACGCGGACGCGCACGAGCTTCGAGATCGCGGCCAAGCGCCTGTCGGCCGACGCGGTGAACATGGCGGGGTCGGCCTCGGCGGCCGTCAAGGGCGAGTCGCTGAGAGACACCGCCAGGACGCTGTCGGCGATGGCGTGCGACCTCATCGTCGTGCGCCACAGGTACTCCGGCGCGCCCTACATCCTCGCCGACGCCATGGACGCCTGCGTGGTCAACGGCGGCGACGGGAGCCACCAGCACCCGACCCAGGCCCTTCTCGACCTGTTCACGATCCGCGAGCGGCTCGGGCGGCTCGAGGGGCTGACCGTCGGCATCGTGGGCGACATCGGGCACTCACGCGTGGCGGGGTCGCTCGTGCCGGCGCTCAGGACGGTCGGTGCGCGCCCGGTCGTCATCGCTCCGGCGACGCTGATGCCCGCGCGCCCGGAAGCCCTCGGCGCCGAGGTGGCGAGCGACTTCGACGCCGTGCTGCCCGAGCTGGACGTCGCGTACATGCTGCGCATACAGGGCGAGCGCATGGAGGGCATGCCCTTCCCCAGCCTGCGCGAGTACGCGCGCTTCTACGGCATGGACGGTCCTCGGCTCGCGCGCATGAAGCCCGAAGCCATCGTCATGCACCCGGGCCCGATGAACCGGGGGGTGGAGGTCACCTCCGAGGTCGCCGACTCGCCGCGTTCGGTCGTGCTCGACCAGGTCAACGCCGGGGTGGCCGTGCGCATGGCGGTCATGTACCTGCTGCTGGGAGGTGCCGATGCCGACGCAGCTGCTGCTTAGGGGCGGGCGCCTCGTCGATCCCGCCGAGGGCCTCGACGCCGTCGCGGACGTGCTGGTCGGGGCCGACGGCGCCATCGCCGCCGTCGGCGACCCGGCCGCCGAAGCCGGCGCGCTGGAGGTCCCGAAGGGCGCGACCGTCATAGAGTGCGCCGAGAAGGTCGTCCTGCCCGGGCCGGTGGACGTGCACGTGCACCTGCGCGAGCCGGGGCGCGAGGACGAGGAGACGGTGGCCACCGGCACGCGCGCGGCGGCGCGCGGCGGCTTCACGGCGGTGTGCGCGATGCCCAACACCGACCCCGCGATCGACGACGGCGCGGCCGTGCGCGCGCTGCTCGAGTCCGCCGAGCGCGACGCCGCCGTGCGCGTGCACCCCGTGGGCGCGCTCACCCGCCGTCGCGCGGGAGAGGCGCTGGCCGAGATCGGCGAGATGGCCGCCACCGGCGCCGTGGCCTTCACCGACGACGGCTCCTGGCTCGCGAGCTCGCGCATGATGCGCATGGCGATGGACTACACGAAGCGCTTCGGCGTGCCGGTGCTCAGCCACGCCGAGGACCCCCTGGCGCGAGGCGGGGCCGTCAACGAGGGCGAGGTCTCCACGCTGCTGGGGCTGCCCGGGTGGCCCTCGGCGGCCGAGGAGACCGCGGTCGCCCGCGACATCCGCCTGTGCGAGCTCACCGGCTGCCGCCTGCACGTCCAGCACCTCTCGACCGCCGGTTCGCTCGAGCTCGTCCGGCGTGCCAAGGCCGCCGGGATGCCGGTGACCTGCGAGGTCACACCGCACCACCTCTTCCTGGACGAGACCGCGCTGCTGCAGCGCCGCTACGACACCGCGCTGAAGATGAACCCGCCCCTGCGCACGTCCGCCGACCGCGAGGCTCTGGTGGCGGGGCTCACCGACGGGACGGTGGACTGCGTCGCCACCGACCACGCACCGCACGCGGCGCACGAGAAGGAGATGGAGTTCGAGCTCGCGCCCTACGGCGTCACGGGCCTGGAGACCGCGCTGCCGCTGTTGGCGACCCGCCTGGTCGCCCCGGGAACGCTCTCTTGGGCGGACGTCGCGCGCCTGCTCTGCCACGGCCCGCGCTCCGCCCTCGGCCTGCCGGAGGTCCGTCTCGCGGCGGGCTTCGCCGCCGACCTCACGGTGTTCGACCCCGAGGCGCGGGTAGAGGTAGGGGCGGGGGGCTTCGAGAGCCGTTCCGCCAACTCGCCGTGGACGGGGGAGAGGCTGCTGGGGCGGGCGACCGAGGTCCTCGTCGGCGGGAAGCCGGTCGTGAGGAGCGGGAAGGTGGTCGCGTAGTGACGGCGCGGGTCGTCTGCGGCAGCGGGAGCGGGAGCGGGACCCGGCCGGCGCTGCTGGCGCTGGAGGACGGGACCGTGTTCGCCGGCGTCGCCTGCGGGGCGGACGGAGAGCGCGCGGGAGAGGCCGTCTTCAACACGTCGATGACCGGCTACCAGGAGGTGCTGACCGACCCGAGCTACGCGGGGCAGATCGTGACCATGACGGCGCCGCACGTCGGCAACTGCGGCGTCAACGGCGCCGACATGGAGTCGCGCGGCGTCTTCGTCTCGGGCTTCGTGGTGCGCGAGATGACGCAGGAGCCCTCCAACTGGCGGGCCGAGGAGTCCCTGCCTGCGTTCCTGAGCCGCCACGGCGTCGTCGCGATCCGGGGCGTGGACACGCGGCGGCTCACCCGCCACATCCGCGAGCGCGGTGCCATGCGGGCCGTGATCTCCACCGTCGACCCGGATCCGGACTCGCTCGTGACCAAGGCACGCGCCGCCGACCGGCTCGAGGGGCGCGACCTCGTGGCCGAGGTCGCCGTCGACCACCCGTTCCGCTGGGGGGAGGCGGACTCCTCCGGGGCTGTTCCGGTGGACACCGGCGTGATCCCCGTGAAACCCGACCACCGGGTCGTGGCGTTGGATTCCGGCATCAAGTACAACATCCTCCGCCGTCTGGCCGAGGAGGGCTGCGAGATCACGCTCGTGCGGCCCGACGCCTCCGCCGACGAGGTGCTCGCTCACGAGCCCGACGGCGTGTTCCTCGCCAACGGCCCGGGGGACCCGGCCGCGGTGGAGTACCTCTACTCGACGTTGAGGTCGCTCATCGGGCGTGTCCCCCTGTTCGGCATCTGCCTGGGGCACCAGATGCTCTCGCTGGCGGTGGGAGCGGGAACGTTCAAGCTCAAGTACGGGCACAGGGGTGGCAACCAGCCGGTCAAGAACCTCCTGACCGGGCGCGTGGAGGTGACGAGCCAGAACCACGGCTTCTGCGTGGACTTCGGCTCCATCGGCCCGCTGGTGCCCGAGGACTCCCGGGGCCTCGGGCACGACCCGGCGGACCTGGGTGCCTGGGCCGCCGCCGCGGTCGCGCCGGTCGTGCGCTCGTCGAGCTTCGGGCGCGTGCAGCTGACCCACGTGAACCTCAACGACATGACGACCGAGGGCGTCGCGCTGCTCGACGCCCCGGCGTTCTCGGTGCAGTACCACCCGGAGGCCGCCCCCGGCCCTCACGACGCGAGGTACCTCTTCTCCGCGTTCGCCAGGATGATGGACGGCGAGGCGGACTACCTCGCCGCGGCGGGCGCGTCCGCGCACCGGCCGGGCGATTGAGGGGGGCGGGATTGCTGCGCAGCGTGCTCGTCCCCACCGACTTCACCGAGGAAGGCGTGCTGATCACCGAGTACGCCGAGGGGCTGCCCGCCCTGGGCGTGCGCCGGGTCGTGCTGACCAACGTCGTGGAGGCCTCGGGCATGGAGGGACCGGTGATCGCCGCGGCGGTCGACCGGGTGCGCGGGTCGCTGCTCAAGCGCGCGGAGCGGCTCAAGGAGTGCTGCGGGCTGCAGGTCGAGGTCCGCGTGCCGACGGGCGACCCCGCCGAGGAGCTGCTCGCGCTGGCCTCGGAGGTCGACTGCGACGGGGTCGTCGTCGGGACGCACGGCAAGGCGCTCGTCGAGCGGCTGGTCACCGGTTCGGTCTCCGGGACGATACTGCACGACGCGCCATGCCCGATCATGTTCGCGCGCTTCAGCCTGCTCGCGGTCCACTCCGATCCGGCCGCGCTCGCCCGGGCGTGGGGGAGCGCCCTGCTGCTGCCGACCGACTTCTCGGCCTCGGCCACGCGGGCCCTCATGGCCGTCCTCGAACTACCGTCCGGTACCGTGCGGACGCTGTACCTGTTGCACGTGCTCGACCCGTCCCTGGACGGCGAGAAGCTGCGCCGCGCGGAGACGGGCGCCGAGTTCGAGCTGGGCGACCTGGCGGAGATGGCGCGCCGGGAGGGCATCGCCGCGACGACGGCGATCAGGCGGGGAGAGCCGGACCGCGAGGTGCTCGCCGAGGCCGAGCGCCGCCGTGTCACCGGCGTGGCGACCGGCCGGAGGGGCCGCGGCGCCCTGACGGAGGCGGTGCTCGGCAGCGTCTCGGCCACGCTGATGCGCCAAGCCAGCTGCCCGGTGCTGGTCGTGCCGTAGGAAGACAAGCGAGAAGGAGCGGCATTGCCCCGACGCGACGACATCCGCAGGATCCTGGTGATCGGCTCCGGGCCGATCGTCATCGGGCAGGCCGCCGAGTTCGACTACTCCGGCGCGCAGGCGTGCAAGGTCCTGCGCGAGGACGGCTACGAGGTCGTGCTCGTGAACTCCAACCCGGCCACCATCATGACCGATCCGGAGATGGCCCAGCGGACCTACGTGGAGCCGGTGACGCCGGAGTTCGTGGAGAAGGTGATCGCCGCCGAGAGACCCGACGCGCTGCTCCCCACGCTGGGAGGCCAGACGGGACTGAACTGCGCCGTCGCGCTCGCGGAGTCCGGCGTGCTCGACCGCCACGGGGTGGAGCTCATCGGCGCGAAGCTCGACGTCATCAAGAAGGGCGAGGACCGCAGGCTCTTCCGCGAGGCTATGGAGAGGATCGGCCTGGACGTGCCGAGGAGCGGGTACGCGTACTCGGTGGCCGAGGCCGAGGTGCTCGTCGGCGAACTCGGCGGCTTCCCGCTGGTCATCCGCCCGAGCTTCACGCTCGGTGGCGCGGGCGGAGGGATCGCCTACAACATCGAGGAGCTGCGTGAGATCGTCGCCGGGGGCGTGGCGCTCTCCCCGATGGGCGAGTGCCTCGTCGAGGAGAGCGTGGTGGGCTGGAAGGAGTTCGAGATGGAGGTGATGCGCGATCGCAACGACGACTGCGTGATCGTGTGCTCCATCGAGAACTTCGACGCGATGGGCGTGCACACCGGCGACTCGATCACGGTGGCTCCCGCCCAGACGCTGACCGACCGCGAGTATCAGGCGATGCGAGACGCCTCGATCGCCATCCTGCGCGAGATCGGGGTCGAGACCGGCGGCTCGAACGTGCAGTTCGCGGTGGACCCCGCCAACGGGCGGCTCGTGGTGATCGAGATGAACCCGCGCGTGTCGCGCTCCAGCGCGCTGGCGAGCAAGGCGACGGGGTTCCCCATCGCCAAGATCGCGGCGAAGCTGGCGGTGGGCTACACGCTCGACGAGATCCCCAACGACATCACGCGCGAGACGCCGGCGTGCTTCGAGCCCTCCATCGACTACACGGTGGTCAAGGTGCCGCGCTGGACCTTCGAGAAGTTCCCCGGGACCGACCCCGACCTCACCACGAGGATGAAGTCGGTGGGCGAGGTCATGGCGATCGGCCGCACGTTCCCCGAGGCTCTGGGCAAGGCGATGCGCAGCCTCGAGAACGGCCGCGCCGGCCTGGGCGCCGATGGGCGGGACCGCTTCGACGACACGCACTTCGACCGGATGCTGTCCACGCCGCGCGAGGCGCGGCCCTTCTACATCGCCGAGGCGTTCCGCCGCGGCCGGACGGTGGAGGACGTGGCGGCTCTCACCCGCGTGGACCCGTGGTTCCTCGAGCGCATCCGGGAGGCGGTCGCCGTCGAGCGGTCGATGGAGGGGCGCGCTCTCTCGTCGGTCTCCGCCCAGGAGATGCGCGCCGCCAAGCAGCACGGGCTGTCCGACGCGCAGATCGCCGGGCTCACGGACTCCTCGGACGCCGACGTCCGGGCGTACAGGCTCGACCTCGGGGTGAGACCTACGTTCAAGGCGGTCGACACCTGCGCGGCCGAGTTCGCGGCAAGCACCCCCTACTACTACAAGACCTATGAGGAAGAGGACGAGGTCGCGCCGAGCGAGCGCCGGAAGGCGATGATCCTCGGGGCGGGCCCCAACAGGATCGGGCAGGGCATCGAGTTCGACTACTGCTGTGTTCACGCCTCCTTCGCGCTCGGCGAGCTCGGATACGAGACGATCATGGTGAACTGCAACCCCGAGACCGTCTCGACGGACTACGACACGTCGGACCGGCTGTACTTCGAGCCCCTCACGTTCGAGGACGTCATGGACGTCGTCGAGGCCGAACGGCCCGAGGGCGTGGTCGTGACGTTCGGCGGCCAGACGCCGCTGAAGCTCGCCCACGCGCTCGAGGACGCGGGAGTGCCGATACTGGGCACGAGGCCCGAGGCGATCGACCTGGCCGAGGACCGGCGGCGCTTCCAGGAGATGCTCGACAGGCTGGGCATCGCCTACCCTGCCGCCGGCACCGCCGAGACCTTCGAAGAGGCGCTGGACGTCGCCCGCCGTATCGGCTTCCCGCTGCTCGTCCGTCCGAGCTACGTGCTGGGCGGACGCGGGATGGTCATCGCGTACGACGAGGAGTACCTCGAGCGCTACATGGCCGAGGCCGTCAGCGTCAGCCCCGACCACCCGGTGCTCCTCGACCGCTTCCTGGAGGGCGCGATCGAGGTCGACGTGGACGCGGTCTGCGACGGCACGGACGTCTACATCGGCGGGGTGATGGAGCACATCGAGGAGGCCGGCATCCACTCCGGCGACTCGGCGTGCTGCATCCCTCCGTTCTCGTTGGGGGAGTCGACCATCGAGGAGATCCGGCGGCACACCCGCGACCTCGCTCTGGCGCTGGGCGTGCAAGGGCTGCTCAACGTCCAGTTCGCCGTCAAGGACCATGCGGTGCACGTGCTGGAGGTCAATCCCAGGGCGAGCCGCACGGTGCCGTTCGTCTCCAAAGCCACGGGCGTACCGCTGGCGAAGGTGGCCGCCAAGGTCATGGCCGGCATGAGGCTGGCGGAGATGGGTCTTCCCGAGGAGGGCCGCGACCTCGGGCGCTTCTGCGTGAAGGAGGCCGTGATGCCCTTCGGCCGCTTCCCGGGCACGGATTCGGTCCTCGGGCCGGAGATGAAGTCCACCGGAGAGGTCATGGGCGTGGCCGAGGACTTCCCGGCGGCGTACGCCAAGAGCCAACTCGCGATCGAGTACTCGCTCCCGCGCGCGGGCACCGCTTTCGTCTCGGTCCCCGACCGGGACAAGCGAGCCATCGCGTCGGTGGCGAGACACCTGCACGTGCTCGGATTCGACCTGCTCTCGACGCGCGGCACCGCCCGCATGCTGAGAGCCGCAGGCCTGCCGGTGTCCGAGGTGCTGAAGGTGCACGAGGGCCGCCCCAACATCGTGGACGCGATCACGAACGGAGAGGTCGACCTGGTCGTGAACACGCCGTTCGGCCAGGAGACGCGCTCCGACGGCTATCACATCCGCACGGCCGCCGTGCGTCACGGCATCGCGAACATCACGACCGTCCCGGCGGCCCAGGCGGTCGTCCAGGCGATCGAGGCGGTCAAGGAAGGCCGGCTCGGCGTGGTCGCGCTGCAGGACTTCGCCGAAGCCGGCGAGCCTGCGGCAGTGGCTCCCGCCTCGGGCTACGCGGGCGCGGACGGCACGGCGGCGGGGGGTGGGCGGCCATGAGCGAAGGCGGGCGCACGCGCACGCGCCCCTCATCCGGCGGCGGGGGCCCGGCGCGGCCCGCGCTCGAGCACGTGACCGTGCTCGCCAACGAGCGGCTCGCCGAAGGCGTCGGGCTGCTCACCCTGCGCGCGCCCCGCACCGCGGGCGGCGTGAGGCCGGGCCAGTTCGTCCACGTGCGCCTCGCGGCAGGGACGGAGCGCGTGCTGCGCCGGCCGTTCTCGGTGCACGACGTGGACGGCACGGCCATCGGGATCCTCTTCCAGGTGCTCGGCGAGGGGACGCGCGAGATGGCGGGATGGGAGCGCGGCTTCGCCACGGACCTCCTCGGCCCGCTGGGGCACGGCTTCGAGGTCCCGGACGACGCCTCGCGGGCGCTGCTGGTGGCCGGCGGGCTCGGCGCCGCGCCCCTGGGGCTGCTCTCCCGGCGCCTCGCCGAGCGAGGCGTCGCGGTCACCGTGGCCCTCGGCGCCCCTACGGCGGAGCGGCTCGTCTCGCGCGACGTCTTCGAGCGCTCCGCCCGGCGGGTCGCCTACGCCACCGACGACGGCTCCCACGGCGAGCGCGGGCCCGTGACCGCGCTGGTGGAGGGGCTGATATCCGCGGACGAGCCCGACGCCGTGTGCGCCTGCGGCCCCGAGGCCATGGCCCGGGTGGTGGCCGCGCAGGCCGCTGCGGCCGGCGTGCCCTGCCTGGTGTCGCTCGAGCGGTTGATGGCGTGCGGCGTGGGCGCGTGCCTGTCGTGCATGGTCTCCACCCGCACGGGACTCAAGCGCGCGTGCGCGGACGGTCCCGTCTTCGACGCGGAGGAGGTGCTCTGGGATGAGTCCGAGGTCCCCCCGCGGCACTGAGAAGCCCCGAGCCGGGGCGGGCGGCGGCCCGCCGGCCGTCGACATGCGGGTCACCATCCCCAGCCGCTCGGGCGGGGCCGCCCTGACCATGCGCAACCCGGTGATGACCGCGTCGGGCACGTTCGGCTCCGGACGGGAGTACGCCGACTTCGTCGATCTCTCCCGCCTGGGCGCGATCGTCACCAAGGGCGTGAGTGCCGAGCCCTGGCTCGGGGGACCCTCGCCGAGGATCGCGGAGACGCCCTCGGGCATGCTCAACGCCATCGGGCTGCAGAACCCCGGGGTGGAGCGGTTCTGCGAGAGCGACCTGCCGTGGCTGGCGGGACAGGACGTGCCGGTCGTCGTGAACGTCGCCGGCCACACCGCCGAGGAGTGCGCCTCCGTCGCCCGCAGGCTGGAGCGCGAGGACGCGGTGGACGCGGTCGAGCTCAACATCAGCTGCCCGAACGTGGACGCCGGGGGCATGGCGTTCGGCACGTCTTGCGACGCGGCCTCGGAGGTGACCGCCGCCGTGCGCGGCGCTACCGGCAAGGTGCTGATCGTGAAGCTGAGCCCGAACGTCACCGACATCGCCGAGGTCGCGCGGGCGGTCGTCGACGCCGGCGCCGACGCGGTCAGCCTCGTCAACACGCTGCTCGGCATGGCGATCGACGTCGACACCATGCGGCCGAAGCTCGCCCGCGTGGTGGGCGGGCTCTCGGGGCCGGCGGTCAAGCCCGTCGCGGTGCGCATGGTGTGGCAGGTCGCCGAGGCGGTCGACGTGCCCGTGATCGGGATGGGCGGCATCCGCGACGCGCGGGACGCTGTCGAGTTCATGCTGGCCGGAGCGTCGGCGGTCGCGGTCGGGACCGCTTCGTTCACGGACCCCTCCACCGCCGAGCGTGTCGTCGACGGTCTGGAGGATTTCTGCCATTCTCGTGGGGTGGCGCGCGTCGCCGAGCTCACCGGCTCGATGCGCACCGACGCGAGCTGAACCGGACGGCGCAGGGAGGAGCCGTGACCGAATCCGCCGCCCTCTCTCGCGCTCGGCGCCGGCCGTGGCCCCTGCGGCGTGTCGCGCCGGTCGCCGCGCTCGCCGGCCTGCTCGCGCTGGGTATGGCCCCCGGATGCGCGGCGAACGAGGAGGGCGCGAGCGGACGCGCGGACTACGTCGACGACTCGGAGGCGCGGTACGGGGGAGTGTGGTGGGCCGGAGACGGCGCGTTCGTCGTCGCGCAGCTGACCGCCGCCGACGGCGTGCCGCACGCACTTGCGTTCGACATGCGGTCGCGAGGGGCACCCGACGTCCAGGAGGGGAAGCGCGTCGTGGCGGTCGAGCCGCATTCGCCGCGGGTGTGGCTCGTGCCCGACGAAGGCGGGGGGAGCGTCGAGGACCTCTCGGACCTTGCCGGCGACTTGCGGGACTCCCCGCCGCGGCGTCTGCTGATGTGGGACCTCGGCGCAGGCGACGATCCCACCGACGACGTGGAGTCGCGGTGGCGGCCGTGGCCGGGACCCGGCGGGACGACCGCGTTCCTCGAGGTCGACGTGCTCAAGGGCGCGCTCCCCTCGAGGCTGCTGCTGCAGCCCAGCGACGGCTCCACCGAAGGCACGAGGGTGGCGCTGCCCGAGGCCGTGACCACCTTCGAACCCCTGGGCTGGTCGCCCTCGGGCGAATGGTTCGCGCTCGCTTCTGCCGGCTCCGACGGGCCGCGGTTGCTGTTGTGCTCGCCGGAGGGCGGGATCATCGCGAGCGGGGGCAGGCCCGCCGCCAAGGGGGGCCGAGGCACGATCGCCGTCTGGCTCCAGGACGCCGACACCATGTTCTACGTCGCCGAGGACGGTTCGTCCGGCACGTTGGGACCCGGAGAGCCCGACGACGTCTTCACCGCCTCGCCGGGCGCTCTGCCCCTGGGGAGCGTGCCGGCGGGTCCGCTGGTCTGGCACCTCGGCGCGGTCGCCGTGCCGGGCCGGGAGCGCGTCGCGTCGGCGCCGGTCGCCGGGCTCGCCGAGGTCCTCGGCATCGCGTACCATCCGCGCGCCGGCCTCGCCGTGCTGGAGGGGGCGCCGCTGCGTCTGACGGTCGGGCCGCTGGAAGACGAGCGCACGAGGATATGGGAGGCGGACGGATGAGCGAGGTGCGCCTGGCCGACCGCCTGATCGTCGCGCTCGACCTGCCGCCGCAAGAGGCGCGCACCGTGGCCGGGAGGCTATCCGGGCGCGCGCGATGGGTCAAGGTCGGCATGACCGCGTACTACCGGGAGGGCCCCGCTCTCGTGCGCGCCATGCTGGAGGCGGGCTTCGAGGTCTTCGTGGACCTGAAGCTGCACGACATCCCGCACCAGGTGCGCGGAGCGGCGGAGGCCCTGGGCACGCTGGGTTCGGCGATGCTGACCGTGCACGCCTCGGGGGGCGCGGCTATGATCGAAGCGGCTGTGGAAGGCGCGCGCGCCGGAGCGGGAAGCGCCGGCATCCCGAGCCCGGCCGTCGTGGCCGTGACGATCCTGACCAGCATGGACGCGCGCGCCCTCGCGTCCGTGGGCGCCGCGGACGAGCCGGCCGCCCAGGTGGCGCGCCTCACGCGGCTGGCACGGGACGCGGGGGCGGCCGGGGTGGTGTGCTCGCCGCGCGAGGCGGCCGCCGCTCGGGCGCTGCTGGGGGACGATGCCGTCGTGGTGACGCCGGGAGTCAGGCCGCGCTGGGCGTCCACCGACGACCAGGTGCGGGTGGCCACGCCCGCGGAGGCGCTGGCGGCCGGGGCGTCGCATCTCGTGATCGGGCGCCCGATAACCCGCGCGGAGGATCCGGCCGCCGCCTTCGACCGCATCGTGACCGAGGCCGAGGGGGGCCGGCCGTGGGAGGGGGAGCCGGGGTAGGAGCCGGCCTTAGGCGTGAGGTTCATCCTCAGTGAGCGTACGGTCGCGCGACGGCTCTCGGCCAAGTCTCGCAAGGGGCGCGGAACGGCCGCGCCCGCGAAGGAAGCTGAGGTCACGGAGGGTGTCGTGACCGGGCCGCGGCGTCAGGCAGGTACGGCGGGCGCGTCGATCACCGCCACGTTCGCGCGAGGAAGGGGAGGCCCCCCGGAGGTCCCACAGCCCCGGGACGAGGCTCGAGTTCGACCGGAGGTGGAGCGACCGGAGGCCGAGGAGCGTGTCCATCGCACCTCGAGGATACGGGTTGGATGACGCCCAAGCAGGGGACTTAGCAGGTAGGGGTTGGCGTAAGCGCAGGTCAGAGGTAACATCAGCCGTACGTTGCGTGGAAGACACGGGCGCGGGGGTGGCCCGTGGGGACGACGAAGAGGACCTGCTCCGCCCAGAGACGAGAGAGGGAGGAACCATGGCTCTGCCGAACCTTTCCGAGGCCGATCGCCAGGCAGCCTTGAAGAAGGCCGCCGAAGCCCGACAGAAGCGTGCCGAACTGCGCGGCAGGATCAAGCGCGGCGAGATGTCCTTCGCCGAGGTCATGAGGAGGGCGGACGACCCCATCGTCGCCCGCATGAAGGTCTCGACGCTGCTGGAGAGCCTGCCGGGATTCGGCAAGGCCAAGGCCGCCAAGATCATGAGCGACCTGGAGATCTCGGAGAGCCGCCGCGTGCAGGGCCTCGGCGCCCGCCAGCGCGAGCAGCTCATGCAGCGTCTCGGCTAGCCGGCGCCGCGGCGACGCCCGCGCCCGACGGCGTGAGCAGAGGCAGCCTCATCATCGTGTCCGGCCCCTCCGGGGCCGGTAAGGGGACCCTGGTCAAGGAGCTCTTGGCCAGGGTCCCCGACCTCTGGTGCGCGGTGTCGGCGACCACCAGGCTCCCGCGCCCGGACGAGCGCGAAGGGGAAGACTACCTCTTCCTCACGCACGAGGAGTTCGAGCGCCGCGTGCGCGACGGCCGGTTCATAGAGTGGGCGGAGGTGCACGGCAACCGGTACGGGACGCTGCGGGCGCCCGTGGAGGAGCGGCTGTCACGGGGCGAGACGGTCGTCCTCGAGATCGACCCCCAGGGCGCGCAGCAGGTCAAGAAGGCCATGCCGGAGGCCGTGCTGGTCTTCATCGAACCGCCTTCGATGGAGGAGCTGCGCCGGCGCCTCGTCGGGAGGGGGAGCGAGGACCCGGCCCAGGTGGAGAGGCGTATGAGGAACGCCATCGAAGAGATGAAGATTGCGGGTACGTACGACTTCGTGGTAATCAATGATGATGTGTCGAGGGCGGCCGGCGAGCTCGCCTCGATAGTCCGCACGATCTCCGAAGAGAAGGACGCGTAGGCGTATGTCCGTCATAAGCCCCGAGATCGACCTGCTGCTCTCCAAGGTGGATTCCAAGTACACGCTCTGCATCGTCGCCGCGAAGCGCGCGCGCCAGATCAACGACATGATCCACGGCGTGCGGGACCAGGCGATACTCTCCGTGGCCCCGACCCAGCTCGCGCAGATCACGAGCACCAAGCCGCTGACGCTCGCGCTCAACGAGATCGCCGACGACGACGTCAGCTACGAGCGGGTCAAGGAAGGCATCAAGTAGCGGAGCGTCTCATGCTCCGCCGCGCCGCGCTCATCCACTATCACGAGATCGGACTGAAAGGGCGCAACCGCGCCGCTTTCGAGCGACGGCTGGCCGCCAACCTCGCCGCCGCGCTCGGAGGGGAGGCCGACGGCCGGGTGCGGAGGATAGCCAGCCGGCTCCTCGTGCCCGTCGCCCGTCCCGGCCGGGCGCTGGAGGTCGCACGGCGCGCGGCGGCGATCCCCGGCGTGTCCTACACCGGCGCGGCGTACCTCGTGGGACGGGCGGCCGACGAGATGGAGCGCGCGGCGCTGGAGGCCATCGCCGAGGCCGCCCCGGGCGCCTCCTCGTTCGCGATGGACGCGCGCCGTTCCTCGACGGACTACCCCGAGTCGTCGATGGACATGAACGTGCGTATCGGCCGCGCCGTCCAGCAGGCGACGGGTCTTCGCGTCGACCTGCAGCAGCCCGACGTCACCGTGCACGTGGAGGTCGTGCAGGGGGACGCGTACGTCTACGCGGGGAAGGTCTCCGGCGTGGGCGGCCTGCCGGTGGGCACGTCGGGCAAGGTGGTGGCGCTCATCTCGGCCGGCATCGACTCGCCGGTGGCGGCGTGGCGCCTGATGAAGCGCGGCGCGGTGGTGGTGGGCGTGCACTTCTCGGGGGTCCCGCACACCGACGACCTCTCAGAGCGGTTCGCGCGCGAGATCGGGGGTGCGCTGGAGCGCTACGGCGGCCTCGGAAGGCTCTACTTCGTGGCCTTCGGAGACCTGCAGCGGGAGATCTCCCTGCAGGCGCCGCCGGACCTGCGCGTGCTGCTCTACCGGCGCCTCATGATACGCGTCGCCGAGGCCCTCGCGGAGCGGGAGGGCGCCTTGGCGCTCGTGACCGGGGAGAGCCTCGGGCAGGTGGCCTCCCAGACGCTCGAGAACATCGCCGCGGTCGACGCCTCGGCGGCGCGGCCGGTGCTGCGGCCGCTCATCGGCATGGACAAGCTCGAGATCATCGGCGACGCGCGGGCGATCGGCACCTACGAGCTATCCATCCAGCCGCACGCCGACTGCTGCACGCTGTTCATGCCGAGGACGCCCGCCACGCGCGCGCGGGTGGAGGACCTCGACGCCGCCGAGGACGCGCTCGACACGGGGCGCATGGTCGCCGACGCGCTGGCCTCTGTGCGGCACGAGGACTACGCGTGCCCCGCGTACCGGCCGCCCCGCAGGCGCCGCCCGGGCCGGAGCGGCCCGGAGCAGGCCGGACCGGACGTGGAGGAGGTCTAGCCGGTGGACGCCGTCCGCTTGCTCGCGGTGGAGCCGTACCACGGCGGCTCGCACCGTGCGGTGCTGGACGGCCTGCTGGAGCGGCTGAGCGCGCGGGGGTGGTCCTGCGAGGCGCTGACGCTGCCGGCACGGAAGTGGAAGTGGCGGATGCGCGGCTCGGCCCTCACGTTCGCCGGGCAGGCGCGCGCCACGCACGCCGAGCGCGCCGAGAAGGGGGCGCTGGACCGGCGCGGACGGGCATGGGACGTGGTGCTCGCCTCCACGTTCGTCAACCTGGCGGAGCTCAAGGGGCTCGCCGGAGAGGCGCTGGCCGGCGTGCCGTGCGTGGTCTACTTCCACGAGAACCAGCTCGTCTACCCCGTTCGTCACGAGGCCGAGTGGGACTTCCAGTTCCCGCTGACCAACATCACGTCGGCTCTCGCGGCGGACGCCTGCCTGTTCAACAGCCGCTACAACCTGGAGGGGTTCCTCGGGGAGATCCCGGGGTTCATGAAGCGCTTCCCGGACCACCGCCCGAAGTGTCTCGTGGAGAGGATCGCGGCGAGGTCGGCCGTGCTCCCGCCGCCCTTCGACGCGCAGGCGCTGGACGCGGCCCCGCTCGAGCGCCGCGAGCGCTGCCGCATCGTGTGGCCGCACCGCTGGGAGCACGACAAGGACCCGGAGGCGTTCTTCGAGGCGGTCGGCCGGCTCGCGGACGCGGGGCTGGACTTCGAGGTGGCCGTTGCCGGACAGGCCTTCGCTGAGCGGCCCGAGGTCTTCGCCGGCGCGTGCGAGGCGCTTGGCGCACGCTTGTGCCACCTGGGCGAGCCGCCGGACCGCGACGCGTACGCGGCGCTGCTGCGCGGCAGCGACGTCGCGGTCTCCACCGCGGTCAACGAGTTCTTCGGCATCGCGATGATGGAGGCGGCGTACGCGGGGTGCTACCCGCTGGTCCCCGACCGCCTCGCGTACCCCGAGCTCTACCCCGTCGAGATGCGGTACGGTAGCGTGGCGGAGCTCGTCGATCGCCTGGCGCTGCTGATCGCGCAGCGGCCGGCGCCGAGCGCCATGCGGGAGACCGCGGGGACGTACACGTTCGAGAGCCTGACGCCGCGCTACGAGCGGACGCTGCGCGCGGTGGCCGAGGAGCGGGCGCTGCAGTAGCGGATGCGACAGGCGGTCCGGAGGCGTCGGAAGGAGGCGATGTGGTGGGAGGAGTGCGAGAGATCGAGGTCGTCGGCGGGACCCTCCGTCTGGTGCCCGGCGACATCACGCGCTTCGATGGCGACGCGATCGTGAACGCGGCGAACCCGGGACTGCTCGGGGGCGGAGGCGTCGACGGAGCGATACACCGGGCGGCGGGGCGCTCGCTGTACGAGGAGTGCAAGAGGATCGTCGAGAAACGGGGGCCTCTCCCGCCGGGCCAGGCGGTGATGACTACCGGAGGGATGCTGCCCGCACGCCACGTGATCCACACGGTGGGACCGGTGTGGCACGGCGGGGACAGCGGGGAGGCCGACACGCTCGCGAGCGCGTACCGCGAGAGCCTGCGGCTGGCCGCCGCGAGCGGGCTGGCGCGCCTGGCGTTCCCGTCGATCTCCACCGGCGCGTACGGCTACCCCGTGCGCGAGGCCGCCGGGGTGGCGCTTCGCGCGGTCCGCGAGTCGCTGGCCTCGCTCGCGGGGGAGGGCGCCGCGCCGATGGACGTCACGTTCGTGCTGTTCGACGCCCCCACGTTCGCGGCGTACGCCGAGGCGCTGGAGACGATCGGCGGAGGGTAGGGGACCGGTTGCCGGGGGCTTCCGCCCTCGGTCGGGTCCGGCTCGGCCCGGGCCTGGATGGGAGGAGAGGCACGTGTTCGATCAGGTGCGTGTCGCGCTGGCCGAAGCGGGGCTGCCCGCCGAGATGCTGCCGCTGCTGCTCGTGCTGTCGGCGCTGCAGCTGGCCTTGCAGGTCGCGGCGCTCGTCGACCTCCTGCGGCGTCCACACGTGACACTGGGCGACCGCAAGTGGCTGTGGGGCGCGATCATCGTGTTCGGCCAGCTCATCGGGTCCATCCTGTACTTCGCCCTCGGACGCGTGAAGTACTCGCCCGACGAACGCCCCTCGCCGCTGGTCGACCGTGCCGCTGCCGAGGACCGCGCGAAGCGCATCGCGGATAAGCTCTACGGCGGCCGCGAGGAGCACCGGTGAGCGCTGCGGCCGCGGCGGCCACGAGCGCGGGGGGCTCGCCGGCTGCGACGGGCCCCTCCGGCCCCGCCATCGAGATACGGGCCCTCTCCAAGGTCTACGGGGAGGTGCGCGCGCTGGACGGCGTCGACCTCACGGTGGCCGAGGGCTCGGTGTTCGGGTTCCTGGGGCCCAACGGCGCGGGGAAGACCACGACGCTGCGGATCCTCACCGGTCTCGCGCGCCCCACGTCGGGAGGGGCGCGCATCCTGGGCCGCGACGTCGTCACCGCGACCAACGACGTGCGCAGGGTCGTCGGCTACCTGCCCGACGTGCCCGGCTTCTACGAGTGGATGCGCGGGGACGAGTTCCTCCGGTTCGCCGGGTCGCTCTTCGGGCTCGGTGGGGGAGAGCTCGAGGAGCGCATCGAGCTCCTCCTCGATCTCGCGGGGCTGAGCGGCGTCCGTACGCCGGTGGGGGGCTACTCGCGCGGCATGAAGCAACGGCTCGGCGTGGCCCAGGCGCTGGTGAACGCGCCGAGGCTGCTGATGCTGGACGAGCCGACCTCGGCGCTGGACCCGATCGGGCGCAAGGAGGTCCTCGACATGATCGCCGGATTGGCGGGGCGCACGACGGTCTTCTTCTCGACGCACATCCTCTCCGACGTGGAGCGCGTGTGCGACACGGTGGCGATCCTGCATGCGGGCAAGGTGGTCACGCAGGCGGCCATCGGCGAGCTCAAGGCGCGGTACGGCGCGCAGAAGCTGGTGCTGGACGTGACGGAGGCAGCCGACGACCTCGCCGTGGCCTTCGCCGCGCAGCCATGGGCGGCCGGCGTGCAGCGCCTGCCCGACGGGGGCATGGTGCTGACGGTCACGGACATCGAGGCCGCCCGCGTCGCCGTACCCGCCGCTGTGGCTGAGCGCGGGGTCGGCATCAGGCGTCTCGAGGCGGGCGAGATCAGTCTCGAGGAGGTCTTCGTGGACCTCGTCGGGGGTGAGGCTTGAGATGCGCGGCTCCACCGCGTTCCTCCGCAAGGAGATGATCGAGATAGCGCGGACATGGCGGATCTGGGTGCTTCCCGGCATCGTGGTGTTCTTCGCCCTGTCCGGGCCGGTGCTGGCCAAGCTCACGCCGCAGTTGCTGGAGTCGGTCGGCGCCGGGCAGGAGGGCGTCGTCATCCGGATCCCCACACCCACCTACACCGACGGATTCCTCCAGTGGACCCAGAACCTCGCGCAGCTGGTGACGTTCGCGATCGTCATCATCTTCGGCGGCGTCGTCTCGGCCGAGCGCCGCTCCGGGACCGCGGTGCTGGTGCTGACCAAGCCGCTCACCCGCGCGGCCTTCGTGCTCGCCAAGTTCGCCGGCAACGCGGTGCTGCTCGTGTGCGCCGTCACCATCGGGGCCTTGCTGACCTGGGGCGTCACCTACGCGGTCTTCGGCGAGGCGCCCTATCGTCCGCTGGCCGAGGCCACCGGCGTATGGCTGGTGTGGGGTCTGATGCTCCTCGGGATCATGACGCTGCTGTCGGTGGCGGTGGACTCCCAAGCGGGAGCCGCGGGCGCCGGGCTCGGCGTCTTCCTGGTGCTGTCCGTGCTCAGCCTCTGGGGGCCGGCGTTGCGCTACACGCCCGCGGGGCTGGTGGGGGCGCCGACCGACGTCGTCATGTCCCGGCCGGGCGATCTCCTGTTCCCGCTCGTCACCGGCGCCGCGACCGGAGCGCTGGCGCTCGCGGCGGCCGTCCGGCTGTTCGAGCGCAAGGAGCTGTGAGCGCCGGTACTCCTCGACTCCTCCGGCTACACGTACCGCTTCGCCTCGGCGTCGAGCTCGATGTGGTCGCGCTCGACCTCGGCCACCGCGGCGAAGACCTCGCGCAGCCGCTCGGACGTGGCGCGCTCTGCGAACTCGGCGTACAGCGCGGCTGCGCGCCGCTCGCGCCGCACCGACTCCTCGATGTCGCCGGCCCACGTTCCGGTGGTCTCGCCCGGCTCGGCGAGGTCGTCGGGCTTCGGCCGTCTCAGCAGCTTGCAGAACAGCGAGCAGTGCTCGGACTCCACCCGCGAGAGGCGCTTGTACGCCGAGGCCAGCGCGTCGTTGTCCTTGTGTGTCGACATCCCCAGGTAGAACCGCGTGTTGGACCGCTCCAGCTCGACCGCCGCCTCGAGGTCCGAACGCTCGACCTCCGTGAGCCGGACGTCGTTGACGCCCGGGGGGTACTCGGAGGTCTCTACGATGGACTCGCGATGCGCGCCGCAGAACGGGCAGTGGCTGGGCACCTCGGTGCCGAGGTAGGTCTCCCCGCAGATACGGCAGCGGTGCATCTTCACGTGGCGCTCCTTCCGACGGGTGTGGTCGGCGATCCCGGCGTGTCGCCGGGGACGGCGCTACGGCAGTCCGAGCGCGTCGGCGAGGGCCGTGCCGAAGTCATGCGCCGCCTCGGGGCCGCAGGCGGTGACGATCCGCCCATCGACCTCGACGGGCGCGTCGGTGACCACGGCGCCGTGCGCCTCCAGGTCCTCGCGCTGGGAGGGGAAGGACGTCACCCGTCTTCCCCTCAGGATGCCGGCGTGCGCCAGGATCGACGGCGCGATGCAGATGGCGCCGAGGATCCTCCCGCTGTCGTGTGCCGCCCGCACGAGGGCATGGGCCACGACGTCGTCGAAGAAGACGTTCGAGCCCGCCCCGCCCACGAAGACCACGGCGTCGTAGTCCGCGTGGTCCACCTCGTCCAGGCCGACGTCGGCCATGGCCATCAGGCCGAGCTTGCCGCGGCAGGGGCCCGGCGCCACGCTGCCGGTCACGACGCGCGCGCCGCGCTCCTCGAGGATGTCCTTGGGCACCGCGTACTCCTCGTCGCGGAACTGGTCGGGCGCGATCACCATCAGCACGTCGGCCACGGGCCGCTCCTTCCTCCCCGCCGCGAGCGCGTCGCACGGCGCCCGCTGCTCCTAGTCGGGATGATACCCGAGGACGGAGCCGGGGAAGGACGTCCCGCCGGGAGCGCCCGCGTCCTGTGGGCCGGCGGCGTCGGCGACGGCGGCACGTCAGGGTGCTCCCGCCCAGTGGT
Source organism: Coriobacteriia bacterium (assembly GCA_014859305.1). Lineage (NCBI taxonomy): Bacteria > Bacillati > Actinomycetota > Coriobacteriia > Coriobacteriia bacterium. The sequence goes on along the minus strand of JACUUM010000022.1, from coordinate 8,768 downwards.
ATAGTCTGTACACAGAGTTGTGCACATACCGAGGGTCGGCCGACGGTTCAGGGGGGTCGAATGGAAACGCTTCCGCGTGCCGCGATGCGCCGCGACGGCATCGACGAGAGGATCGCGGCGTTCGCGGCGCGACGGGCCGCGGCCGAGGCCGCCGACCGGTACTTCTACCTCCAGGCCACCACCGGCAAGACCAACCACCGTGTCCGGATGGCCGACGGACGCGAGATGGTGCAGCTCGCGTCGTACAGCTACCTCGGCCTCATCGGGCACCCGCGGATCGAGGAGGCAGCAGCCGAGGCCCTGGCCGAGTACGGCACCGGCGCCGGGGGCGTGCGCCTGCTCACCGGCACCACCGACCTGCACGAGGCGCTCGAGGAGCGCATCGCGCGCTTCACCGGCCGCGAGGACGCCTGCGTGTACTCCTCGGGCTACGTGACCAACATCGCCATCATCACCGGGCTCACCGGACCCGGCGACCTGGTGCTGATGGACAAGCTCGACCACGCGAGCATCGTGGACGGGTGCCTGCTCTCGGGCGCCAGGTGGAAGACGTACCGTCACAACGACATGGGCCACCTGGAGAAGCTCCTCGCCGAGGCGGAGGGTGCGTACCGTACCGTCCTGGTCGCCGCCGACTCCGTGTTCTCGATGGACGGCGACGTGATGGACCTGCCCAGGGCTGTGGAGCTGTGCCGCGAGCACGGCGCGCGGCTGATGGTGGACGAGGCGCACTCGGTCGGCTCGCTCGGCGCGACGGGGCACGGCATCGAGGAGCACTTCGGCATGCCCGGCGTCGTCGATCTGAAGATGGGCACGCTGTCCAAGTCGATCCCGTCCGTGGGCGGGTACCTCGCCGGCACCGGCGAGCTCGTGGACTACCAGCGGCACATGTCCCGGCCGTTCATCTTCTCCGCGGCGCTCCCGCCGGCCCAGACCGCGGCCGCCCTGGCCGCCTTCGACGTGATCGAGGAGGAGCCCTGGCGCGTGGCGCGCCTACACGAGGTGCAGCGCGCCTACGCGGAGGGGCTGCGCGCGCAGGGATGGGACACCATGCGGGCGACCACCTGCGTGGTGCCGGTGCTCGTGGGTGACGAGGGCAAGGCGATGGACCTCACGCGCCACATGTTCGACCGCAGGGTCTTCGTGTGCCCGATCGTGCACCCCGCGGTGCCGAGGGGGACCGACCGCCTGCGCACCTGTCTGATGGCGACCCACACCGACGACGACATCGCCCAGGCGCTCGCGGCCTTCGCCGAGGCGCGCGAGATGGGCTTCGTGGCCGCCTGACCGGCTGCGGCTCGCGCGGGGCGTCTCGCTGACGGACGGCCCCCGTCGCTCTCGTCCCGACCCGGCTGGTGACGAACCGGCACGCCTGCGCGTATCCTGGTGACGTCGCGTGGCCGGCGGGACGCGGAGGGCGGCGGCTGCCGGATCAGGACGGACCCGGAAGGACGCCGTGCTCGAGACGGAGAGGCCCGAGACGTCCTCCGCCCTCGGCCGCGGCCGGGCGCGGCTGCGGATCGCCGCGTGGGCCGCCGGTGCCCCGCTGATGCTCCTGTTCCTCGTCCCCGGCGGCCTCGGCGTCCCCCCATCATGGCGGCTGCCCGTCTCCAGGACCGCCTTCCTGGTCCCCTACGCGCTGGCCGTGGCGGGCTGCCTCGCGTCGGCCGTGAGGGCGCGGGAATCCGAGCGGCGCTTCTGGACGCTGCTGGGAGTCGCGACTGGGTTGGTCTTCGCCAACGAGGCGTACGTCGCGTGGCTGCAGGCCCGGCTCGGCGGGGAGCTCGCTTGGACCGCCCCCACTGTCGTGCTGACCCTGGGCGGCGCGACCGCCTTCGTGGCGCTGCTCATCTCGATGACGCGTCTGCGGGTCCCGGCGGGCGTCACGCGGTTCCGCTACGCGGTCGACGCGCTGCTCGCGGCCGGGCTGGCCTTCGTGGTCACGCTGTCGGTCCTCATCACGCCGCTGTACGCGCCGTTCTCCGACGTGCCTCGCCTGGAGCGGCTGCTCGCCGCGGCCTACCCCGTGATCGCCGTGGTGGTCTTCGGCGGGACGTTGACGAACCTCGTCGGCCTGAAGGCGTCGCGCTGGACGCCGTGGGAGCGCATCGCGGCGGCGGGCATCGGCGTCTTCGCGGTGGGGCTGGCCGCATGGCCGCTGTGGTACCTGTCCGCCGTGCGCGTCGGCGGTCCTCTCGCGCCGGGAGTGGAGGCGATGTGGGCGTTCGGGCACCACCTGCTCTTCGTGGCCGCCGTCTACCGCCTGACCTCTGCCGAGGAGCGTTGGGACATCCGCCCGCTGCCGCCCGTCCGGCTGCCGGTGGGCTCGTGGACCGCCTCGGCGGTCCTGGGCGCGGCCTTCCTCGCTTCGGCGCTGTCCATCCACCAGGCGCACGTCTCGGCGTCGCCGGTGCTCACGCGCCTCGAGTCGGCGACGATCGTCGGTTCTCTGGCGGTCCTGCTCGTCGCCCGGACCGCGCTCATCACCGGCGAGAACCGCGCGCTGCACGGCATCGCCGCGCTCGACGCGGTGACGGGGCTGCCGAACCACCGCAGCTTCCACGAGGTCCTCGCCACCGAGCTGGCGGTGGCCGGCAGGTACGGCGAACAGCTGAGCCTGGCCATCCTCGACATCGACCTCTTCGGTCACCTGAACGACCTGCTCGGGCACCCGGCCGGCGACGCGGTCCTGGAGGAGACGGGGCGCGCGCTCACCTCCGTCGCGCCGCGCCGGTCCACGGTGGCGCGCATCGGGGGGGACGAGTTCGCGGTGGTGATGCCCGAGACCGGGCCCGCCGCGGCGACGGAGGCCTGCGAGTCGATGCGCGCGGCCCTGGCGGGCATGCGGGGCCGCGCCGTGCCGCCGGTGCGCGCCTCCTTCGGCGTGGCGTCGTTCCCCGCGCACGCGTCCGGCAAGGACGAGCTGATCCGCTTCGCCGACGGGGCGCAGTACTGGGCGAAGCTGCACGGCAGGGACCGCGTGGTCGCCTACGACCCCGAGGTGATCGCGGTGCTCGACGCCGAGGAGCGCATACGTCTGCTGCAGGAGGAGCACGTGCTGGACACGATGCAGTCCCTCGCCGCGGCCGTGGACGCGCGAGACCCCGGGACGAGGTTCCATTCGCGCACGGTGGCGTCCCTCGCCGTCAGGCTCGCCGAGGACATCGGGCTGGCGCCGGAGACGGTGCGGCTGCTGGAGGCGGCGGCGATCCTGCACGACGTGGGCAAGATCGGCATCTCCGACGCCGTCCTTCGCAAGCCCGGGCCGCTGGATGCCGAGGAGAGGCGTCACGTGCGGGAGCACCCCGTGCTTGCGCAACGGATCCTGTCGGGGACGTCGCTCGGGGAGATCGTGCCCTGGGTCATCGCGCACCACGAGCGCTGGGACGGCGAGGGGTACCCGAGCGGGGCCGCGGGCGAGGACATCCCCCTGGAGGCGAGGATCCTCGCGATATGCGACGCGTACGACGCGATGGTCTCGGACCGGCCGTACCGCTCGGCGCTCTCGGCCGAGGCCGCGCTGCAGGAGATCGACCTCAACATGGGCACGCAGTTCGATCCTCACCTGGCCGAGCGGTTCATCCGGCTCGTGCAGGAGGACGGATGGGGCCGCGCCGCCGGCGCGTGACTCGCCGGTGAACGCCGTGACCCCCGCCGGCCGCGCGGCGGGCGGCCCCTCACGCGAAGGCGCGCAACACCCCGGTCACGTCCCTGGGCTCCCGCGCGCGCTTCCACAGCGGGCCGTCGGCCAGCTGGGGGACGCCGTCCTGGTACGTCGGGACGCCCTCCTGGCGGTAGAAGATGCCGGTGGGGATGCGGCTGGCCTCGGGAGGGTCCTCGTTGTGGATGTGCACGATCGACTCGGCCAGCTCGAACGCCCGCGTGCGGTCGTCGGGCTCGTAGTCGGCCTCCTCGAGCTTGTAGACGCGCTCGCGGTACCACTTGAACGTGTTGATCTTGTTGAACGTCACGCACGGCTGGAAGACGTCGACCAGAGCGAAGCCCCGATGCGAGATCGCCTCCTTGAACAGCCACGTCATGTGCCCCACGTCCCCGGCGAACGCGCGCGCGACGAAGGTCGCGCCCTCCGCGAGCGCCACCCCCAGCGGGTTCACCGGCTCCTCCAGCACGCCGGAGGGCGTGGAGGGGGTCTTCATGCCCTGGTTGGAGGTGGGGGAGGCCTGTCCGGTCGTGAGCCCGTAGATCTGGTTGTTGTGGCCGATGTAGGCGATGTCGATGTTGCGCCTCACGCTGTGCACGAAGTGGCCCATCCCCAGGCCGTACCCGTCGCCGTCGCCGGACTGCACGATGATCCTCAGGTCGGGGTTGACCAGCGCCAGACCCGTCGCGGTCGGCAGGGCGCGCCCGTGCAGCGCGTGGAAGGCCTGCACCTTGATGAAATCCGCGCCGTTGCCGTGCTGTCCGATGCCGAAGACGATCGCGAACTCGTGCTGCGCGAGCCCGAGGTCGGCGAGCGCGGCCTTCATCGCGGAGAGCATCTGGTAGTTGCCGCACCCCGGGCACCAGTTGAGCGGCCTGAAGATGTCGAAGTCGTTCGGGGTGATCGTCGGCCGCGTGCCGTCGCGCTCGCTCATCGGTCCGCCCCCTTCCCGCTCGGCTCTCCGACCTGCACGGCCGTCCGCTCCTCGGGCGCGGGCGCCGCGGCCTCCTCCGGTCCTCGGCCGACCATCGCGAGCACCTTGCCGAAGACCTGCTCGGGGCTGAACGGACGCCCGTCGTAGCGCCGCAGGTGCTCGTCGACCTCGAGCAAGGCGTGCTGCCGGATGAGCCCCTCGAGCTGACCGGAGTAGTTGCCCTCCACGACCAGCGAGCGTCTCGCGGCGCCGAGGAACGCGCGGACCTCGTCCGTCGGGAAGGGCCACAGCGTCACGACCTGCATGACGTTGACGGCGACGCCGGAGGCTTCGAGCCAGTCCCGCGCCTCCAGCACGGGCAGCTTGGTGGCGCCGAAGAGCACGACCGAGACGTCGGCCTCCTCGGGCCCGAAGTACGCAGGCGGCGGCACGAGCGTGCGCGCCAGGTCGAGCTTCTTCATCCGCTTCTCCTCCTGGAGCGCGCGCATCTGGGCGCCCTCCTCGGCGTGCCCGTACTCGTCGTGCTCGTACGAGTTCACGACCTGGCTCGCCCCGCGCACGCCGGGCAGCGCCCGCCAGCTGACGCCGTCCTCGGTGAGCTTGTAGCGCAGGTAGCGCCCCTCGCAGCCCAGCGCGCCGTCGTGCCGGGACACGTCGCCTTCCGGGATCAGCTTGCCGCGGTCGATCGTCACGGCGGCCACGTCGAAGGGCTCCACGGAGGCGTGGCTCTCCTGGAGGTACTGCTCGGACAGGAGCACCACCGGCGTCTGGAGCCGGTCGGCGAGGTTGAACGCCTTCCACGCCAGCTCGAAGCAGTCCGTCATGTCGCCGGGCGAGAGGATGACGCGCGGGAACTCGCCCGGGGCGGCGTGCATGACGTAGCGCAGGTCGGCCTGCTCCGTCCAGGTCGGCAGGCCCGTGCCGGGCGCGGTGCGCGAGAACACGCCGACGACGACCGCCGACTCGCTCACACCCGCCAGCCCGAAGGCCTCGACCATCAGCGCGAAGCCGCCGCCGGCGCTCGCGCACATGGTGCGCCCGCCGCCGAACGCCGCGCCCACGACCATGTTCATGGCGGCGATCTCGTCCTCGGTGTGCTTGACGACCACGCCGGCGTCGGCTCCGTAGCGGGCCATGAAGTGCAGCAGCGGGCTCGCCGGCGTCATGGGGTAGGCGGCGTAGAAGCCGATGCCCGCGGCCAGCGCCCCCAGCCCGACGGACTCGTTACCGTCGACGAGCAGCTTCTCGGGCGCGTCGGGGAGCGGCTCGACCCTGCCGGGGAAGGCGCAGCCCGCCTCGCGCGCGGCGTCGTGCCCGGCGGCGGCCACGGCGACGTTCTGCTCGGCGATCTCGGGCGCCTTGCGCGCGAACTGGGTGTGGAGCGATTCGCTCAGGAAGCGGAGCGGGAAGTCGAGGTGCCCGATGACCGCGCCGAGCGCGGCGACGTTGCGCATGATCGGCTTGCCGCCGGCGTCCTTGACGATCTGCGTGAGGCGCACCGGCACCGGGCAGATGCGCTCGCGCAGGCGGGCGTCGAGCGTGTCGAGCGTCACGTCGTCGGGGTCGTAGACCAGCGCGCCGCCGTCGACGAGCTCGGAGGCGTTGAGCTCGACCGTGAGCTGGTCGAGCGCCACGAGCACGTCCACGGGGTCCACGTGGCTGGTGATGGGATCGGCGCTCACGCGCAGGACGTAGACGTTGTGCCCGCCCTTGATCAGCGATGGGTACTCGGTGAGGTCGAAGACGTTGAGTCCCGCCTTCGCGAAGGAGCGGGCGAGCGTCTCGCCCGAGGCCTTGATGCCCGCGCCGGCGGGCCCGGCGACCTTGATGCGGACCTCGCGGCCGTACGGGGGTGCGGTGGTTGCCATGCGTACCCTCCTGCTCGCTAGGGGCCTCGGCGCCGCGCCGAGGAGCGCCCGCCCGGGCGCCGGCCCTCGTCGGGTTTGTTCCCAAGCCGGGTCCGGAGCTCAGCACGGCGGTCCCGCCGCACCCGGCCCAGGGGCTCGGACTCCGCCACGCCGCGTCACGGACCGCTCGAGCTCCTCGCGCGTGTAGCGGCCCTCGGGGAGCGCGCGCAGCGCCTGGAGGGTCTCGGCGGAGACGCCGAAGGCCGGGGCGCGCTCCAGCAGCGTGCGCCTCAGGATCGGCTCCGCCTTGTCGTACTCGATCTCGAGCATCCTCTCGAACGCCTCGTCGCGTGCCACGCCGTCTCCTCTCGGGCAAGGGGACCCTTCCTGGAGTCTTACCCGCTCGGCGGCCGGGGAAGTGCGATAATGCCGGGAACCATCGGTCCGACGGCGGCGGAGGAGGCGCGCGTGAGCCGGACGACGGTCGTGCTCGGAGTGACGGGCTGCGTCGCGGCGTACAAGGCCTGCGAGCTCGCGCGCGCGCTGATGCGCGAGGGGCTGCGGGTCAAGGTCGTGATGACCGAGGCCGCCACCCGCCTCATCGGGCCCGCCACCTTCCGCGCGCTCACCGGCGAGCCGGTCGCCGTCTCGCTGTGGGAGGAGCCCGCGAGCCGCGTGCACCACGTCTCGCTCGCCGAGGAGGCCGACGTGCTGACCGTCGCTCCGTGCACCGCCAACACCTTGGCGGAGCTGGCCTGCGGGCGCGCCGACGACCTTCTGACCACGGTGGCGCTCGCCACCGAGGCGCCGCTGGTGCTCGCGCCGGCGATGAACGTGCATATGTGGCGCCGCGACGCCACGCAGGCCAACGTGCGCGCGCTGCGCGAGCGCGGCGCGGTCGTCGTGGAGCCCGCCGCCGGCGAGCTCGCATGCGGCGAGGTGGGGGAGGGGCGCCTGGCGGAGCTCCCCGACATCCTCGAGGCGATCCTCGCCGAGGCCCGCCGGTCGCGCGACCTGGCGGGCGTGCGGGTGCTCGTGACCGCCGGCGGCACGCGGGAGCCGATCGACGCCGTGCGCTTCCTCGGCAACCGGTCCTCGGGCAGGACGGGCTTCGCCATCGCCGAGGAAGCCGCGCGGCGCGGCGCCGAGGTCACCCTGGTGAGCGGCCCGTGCGAGCTGCCGGACCCCTTCGGCGTGCGAGTGGTGCGCGTGACGACCGCGCTTCAGATGCGCGACGCCGTGGGGGCGGCGTACGGGGAGTCCGAGTGCGTGATCGCCGCGGCGGCGGTGGCCGACTTCCGGCCGGCCGAGGCGTCGCCGGGCAAGGTCAAGAAGGACGAGGCGCCGGATGTGCTGCGGCTGGAGCGCAACCCCGACATCCTCGCCGAGCTCGGGGAACGTAAGGGGAAGCGGGTGCTCGTGGGCTTCGCCGCCGAGACGGAGCGCCTCGTGCAGAACGCGCGCGCCAAGCTGGAGGCCAAGGAGCTCGACCTCGTGGTCGCCAACGACGTCTCGGTCCCCGGGCTAGGCTTCGGCTCGACGCGCAACCGCTGGACGCTCGTCTCGGCCGGCGGCGCCGAGGAGCTGCCGGAGATGGAGAAGAGCGCGCTCGCCCGGGCCCTGCTGGACCGCGTCGCGGCGCTGCTGGGGGGCAGGCGGACGGGGTGAGTCGCGGGCGCACCCCTCAGGCGCGGCGGGACTGCGCGCCGATGCATGCGATAGAGTGACGGTTCGGCAAGGAGGCCCACCGTGAGGAGCGAACTCTTCGGCCGGGCGCTGAGGCTCTCGGCCTACGTGGGGGAATCGGACACCTACGACGACAGGCCGCTCTACGTGGCGCTCGTGGAGCAGGCGCGGGCGGCGGGGTGCGCGGGCGCCACGGTTCTGCGCGGCATCACCGGCTTCGGCGCCACGAGCCGGCTGCACGCTCGGTACGACCTGCGCATGTCCGCCGACCTGCCGCTCGTGGTCACCGTGATCGACGTGGAGAGCCGCATCGTGGCGCTCGCCGAGGTCTTCGGCGCGATGGTCTCCGACGGGCTCATCACGCTGGAGGAGGTCGAGGTCGTGATGTACCGCGGGGGCGTGACCGGAGGGCCCGAGGGGGAGGGCTGAGACGCCGTGGGGCGGGCCGTTCCCGCGGTGCCCGCGGGCTGGGGCGGCGCGTGATATAATCCGTTCGCTTCCGGCCGAAGCGGGAGATGTTCTCGCAGGTCAGAACGATATCGGGCTGTGGCGCAGTTTGGTAGCGCACTTGACTGGGGGTCAAGAGGTCGCAGGTTCAAATCCTGTCAGCCCGACCAGGATTCTCTCAGGTAGAGGGTCG
>JACUUM010000021.1 GCA_014859305.1 Coriobacteriia bacterium | reverse complement strand
TCCGCGCGGTACGGGGAGCGGGGAGAACGGCTGTACGCGATCCAGGACACCGCTGCCGCGGCGACCCAGATCCTCCTGGCCGCCGTGGACCGCGGCCTCGCCTCGTGCTGGATAGGGGCGTTCGACGAACGGGCCGTGAGGGTCGCCGTGGGCATCCCGGAGCCCCTCAGTCCGGTCGCCATCCTGCCGGTCGGTCATTCCGCCGAATCGGCGGGCAAGCCCGCGCGGCGGCCGCTGAAGGAAGTCACGACGTGGATCTAGGGGGTGACGGGACGTGAGCGAGGGCTCCGGCGGGACGAGCCGCCCCGGTGTGCCGGGTCCTCAGCCGGCTGGAGCACCGCTCGGCGAGCTGCGCGAGCTCATCGGCGACTGCCGCCGCTGCGCCCTCGGCGACACTCGCACGTGCCTCGTCTTCGGCGTCGGTGACCCCGATGCCGAGCTGATGTTCGTCGGCGAGGCTCCCGGGCGCAACGAGGACATCCGGGGGGAACCGTTCGTGGGGGCCGCGGGCAAGCTCCTCGACGAGCTGCTGGCCAGCATCGGCCTGACTCGCGATCAGGTGTACATCGCGAACGTGCTCAAGTGCCGCCCTCCCGGGAACCGCGACCCGCTGCCCGAGGAGATCGAGACGTGCACACCCTTCCTGCGAGAGCAGATCCGGGCCATAGCGCCCAAGGTCATCGCCACCCTGGGCAACTTCGCGACGAAGTTCCTGCTGGGCACGGAACAGGGGATAACCAGGGTCAGGGGAAGGCTGTTCCGGGTGGACGGCCGCAACGTCGTGCCGATCTACCACCCCGCGGCCGCGCTGTACTCGCCGGACAAGCGCGACGTGCTGCTCGAGGACTTCCGCCGGCTGCGGACGGTGCTGGACCGGCCGGAAGGACCGGCCGGCGTCGAAGACGGGGAGGCGCAGGAGGCCGATACGGCGGATGCGCGTCCAGGCGGCGGGGACGCCGGCGGGGGCGGATACGAGGCGCCGACGCTGTTCTGAGCCGGGGAGGCCGGGTGGCACGCTTCGAACTGCGTTCCGCTTCCGAGGCGGAGACGGCGCGTCTCGGGGAATGTCTGGCGCCGCTCCTGCAACCGGGAGACGTCGTCTCGCTCTCAGGGGACCTCGGCGCGGGGAAGACGCGTCTGGTCCAGGGCGTGGCAGCGGGGCTGGGCGTGAAGGACCACGTCACCAGCCCTACCTTCGGTCTGCTGGCGGTCCACCCCGGCCGGTTGGACCTGTACCACTTCGACCTCTACCGCTTGGAGGACGAGAGCCAGCTCGAGGACGTGGACTTCTGGGGCGTCCTGGAGAGCGGCGGTGCGTCGTTCGTGGAATGGGGCGACAGGTTCCCCGCGGCGTTGCCCGCCGAGCATCTGAGCGTCGAGATGCGGATGGCGGGTCCCGACGACCGGGTCCTCACCGCGGTCTCTCACGGACCCAGGGGGCACGTGTTGGCCGAGGCGTGGGTCGCAGCATGCGAGCCCGGTCCCGGCGGCCGGGGCGGTGGCGGCGAGGTGGACGAGTGAGCCTCGTCCTGGCGTTCGACACGGCCACCGAGCACATTGCGCTGGCGTTGGGGCGCTTCGCCGGCGGTCGGCTCGAGGTCGTCGGCCGGCACGACTTCCCCGCGCCTCGCGCAGCCCTGTCGCGCCTCCTTCCGGCGATCGGGGAGGTGTTGAGCGAGACGGGGACGGAGGCGGCTTCCATCCGCACCGTCGCTGTGGGTCGCGGCCCAGGGTCCTTCACGGGAGTGCGGATCGGGGTGGCGACCGCCAAGGGGCTCGCGCATGGCCTCGGAGCGGCGCTGTTCGGCGCTGGGACGCCGGATGCGGTGGCGTGGCGGTTCGCCGATCGCTCGTGCATCGTCGGGGTCGTCGGCGACGCGATGCGCGGCGAGGTCTACCCCGCGCTGTTCGCGTGCGGCGGGGGCTCGTGCGAGCGACTGACGCCGGATCGCGTGATGCGGCCCGAGGACGTAGCACGCGCGTGGCGCAGCCTGCTCGACGGGCAGCGCGAGGCCTCACGCCGACGTCTCGCGGAGCCGCCCGGAGCGCTGGTGCTCACGGGCAACGGACTGGCCAAGCACGGACACGTCTTCAGCGAGGTCCTCGGCAGGGATGCCGAGCTCGCGGAGGAAGGGATGTGGGCGCCGACGGGGGAGGCGCTGTTGCGTGCCGTGCGCGCGAACCCCCAAGGCGACGGCCTGGCCGCGAGCCTGCTGCCCGTCTACACGCGTCTGTCCGACGCCGAGGAGGCCGAGCGGCTCCTGCGCGGTCTTCCGGGCGGCGGCCCTGTGCCGGGCACCGGCGTCGCGGGACCGGAGGAGGGGTAGGTGGCCGTCGCGATCCGCGAGATGCGCGCGGACGACCTCGAACAGGTGCTCGCGATCGAGCGGGCGAGCTTCCCCACGCCGTGGAGCCCGGGCATCTTCAGCCAGGAGCTGGCGTTCGGCGGGCGGCTGTGGCGGGTGCTGGAGCGGGACGGAGAGGTCGTCGGGTACGGCGGGGTGATGGCCGTGGGCGAGGACGGCCACCTGATGAACCTCGCCCTCCGAAGCGACGTCAGGGGGCGGGGGCTGGGTCTCGCGCTGCTCTCGCACCTGATCGAGGCTTCCGTCGCGCTCGGTGTGCGCCGCCTCACCTTGGAGGTGCGGCCGTCGAACGCGGCCGCGGCCGCGCTGTACGAGAGGGCGGGCTTCAGCGTGGCGGGACGTCGCCCGGGGTACTACGAGGACACGTCGGAGGATGCCGTCATCATGTGGACGGGCGACCTGCTCTCCCCGCACTACCGGGAGTTGCGCGCCGAGCTCGCCGACAGGGCGCACGCGGCGATCGGGGCGGAGGCGGCGCCGGCGCCCGCGTACCGAGGCGCGGGAGGGGAGACGATCCTGGCGATCGAGACCTCCTGCGACGAGACCGCCGCGGCGGTGATGCGGGGCGGACGCGAGCTGCTCGCCGATGTGGTCGCCAGCCAGGTCGAGTTCCACCGCCGCTTCGGGGGCGTGGTGCCCGAGATCGCGTCCCGCAAGCACACGGAGGCGGTCGTGCCGGTCGTGGAGGAGGCGCTGGACCGCGCCGGCGTGGGGTTGGAGGGGGTGGACGCCATCGCGGTCACGCACGGCCCCGGTCTCGTCGGCGCGCTCGCGGTCGGGCTGGCCTACGCCAAGGGTCTCGCGTTCGCCCTGGGGGTGCCGCTGGTGGGCGTGAACCACCTGGAGGGTCACGTCTTCGCCAACGTGCTCGCCGATCCCACGGTCGGGCCGCCGCTGGTGGCGCTCGTGGTCTCCGGCGGTCACACCTCCCTCGTGCACATGCCGGAGTGGGGAGTGTACCGGACGCTGGGGGAGACGCTGGACGACGCGACGGGCGAGGCCTTCGACAAGGTGGCCAAGGTTCTCGGGCTCGGGTACCCGGGGGGGCCGGTGCTCTCCAGGCTCGCCGAGGACGGCAGTCCGGACGCGATCGCCTTCCCCAGGCCGATGATGCGCTCGGGCGACTACGACTTCTCGCTCTCGGGGCTGAAGACCGCGGTCATCAACCACGTTCGCGCGGAGCGGGAGGCGGGCCGCTCCATCGACCTGCCCGACCTCGCGGCGAGCTTCCAGCAGGCGATAGTGGACGTGCAGGTCGCCAAGTCGGTGAGGGCTGTGGAGGAGACGGGCGTGACGACGTTCTGCCTCGCCGGCGGCGTGGCGGCCAACCCCAGGCTGCGAGAGGGCCTGCGCGCCGCCTTGGCGGAGCGCGGCGTCCGCGTGTGCGTCCCGCCCCCGACCCTGTGCACCGACAACGCGGCGATGATCGCGGCCGCGGCCCATTGGCGGCTCGCGCGAGGGGACGTTCTCGGCCCGGACGCGGAGGCCGTGCCCAACCTGCGACTGGACTCGGGCGCGTAGCGGCGCTCCCGTTCTCGGACGCGACGACGCCCGTCCTCGGGCGTATCTGAGTGTCACGTTATCAACCCTGTTTCCGAAATGCCTGGTGGAAGGGGTTGAAGCCTCGCGGCGCCAGCAGTAGAATCTGCCAGGTGCTAGCACTCGCGGGGTCCGAGTGCTAAGCGTGGGGTTCGTCGGGTACATACGGTCCGCGGCGTCTCGCCGCGGCACCGGCTCGTCAGGTCGGATCTCTACAGGAGGGCAGGGCATGAATCTGAAGCCGTTGGGTGACCGTGTCGTCGTCAAGCCGGCCGAGGCCGAGGAGCAGACCAAGTCCGGTCTGTTCATCCCGGACACGGCCAAGGAGAAGCCGCAGAAGGGCAGCGTCGTCGCCGTGGGTGAGGGGCGTTACGAGGAGGGCAAGCGCATCCCCATGGACGTCAAGGAAGGCGACGTCGTGATCTACCGCAAGTACGGCGGGACCGAGATCAAGATCGAGGGCGAGGACTACATGATCCTCGAGGAGCGCGACATCCTGGCGGTCGTCCAGGAGTAGCTCCGTTCGCGGCGCCGTCGCGGTGCCGCTACGTCCACCGAATGCGCGATAAGGAGGAACGACCCCGTATGGCCAAGGACATCCGCTTCGACGAGGAGGCACGTCGCGCCCTCGAGAACGGCGTCAACAAGCTAGCCGACGCCGTCAAGGTCACGTTGGGACCGAAGGGCCGCTACGTAGTGCTCGAGAAGAAGTTCGGCGCGCCGACGATCACCAACGACGGCGTGACCATCGCCAAGGAGATCGAGCTGGACGACCCGCTGGAGAACATGGGCGCCCAGCTCGTCAAGGAAGTCGCGACGAAGACCAACGACGTGGCCGGTGACGGCACAACGACCGCGACCCTGCTCGCGCAGGTGATCGTGAAGGAGGGTCTCCGCAACGTCGCCGCGGGCGCGAACCCGCTGGCGATCAAGCGCGGCATCGAGAAGGCCGTCGACGCCGTGGTCGAGGCGATCAAGGACAACGCCAAGGAGATCGAGGACCGCGACGAGATCGCCCACGTGGGCGCCATCTCGGCCGCCGACGACCTCATAGGCGACAAGATCGCCGAGGCCATGGAGAAGGTCGGCAAGGACGGCGTGATCACCGTCGAGGAGAGCCAGACCTTCGGCATCGAGATCGAGACGGTCGAGGGCCTGCAGTTCGACAAGGGCTACATCTCGCCGTACATGATCACCGACCCCGACCGCATGGAAGCCGTGCTGTCCGAGCCCCTGATCCTGATCGCGAACCAGAAGATCGGCAACATCCAGGACCTGCTGCCGGTGCTCGAGAAGGTCATGCAGTCCGGCAAGCAGCTGCTGATCATCTCGGAGGACGTCGAAGGTGAGGCGCTGGCCACGCTCGTGGTCAACAAGCTGCGCGGCACGTTCACATCGGTGGCCGTGAAGGCGCCGGGCTTCGGGGACCGCCGCAAGCGCATGCTCGAGGACATCGCCATCGTCACCGGCGGTCAGATGGTCTCCGAGGAGCTCGGCGTCAAGCTCGACGGAGTCACGATGGACATGCTCGGTCGCGCGAAGACGGTGAAGGTCACCAAGGAGAACACGACCATCATCGACGGCGGCGGCGACGAGGACGCGATCAAGGCGCGCATCAACCAGATCAAGGCCGAGATCGAGGCGTCCGACTCCGACTTCGACCGCGAGAAGCTGCAGGAGCGGCTCGCCAAGCTCTCCGGCGGCGTGGCCGTCATCAAGGTCGGCGCGGCCACGGAGGTCGAGCTCAAGGAGAAGAAGCATCGCATCGAGGACGCCCTGCAGGCGACCCGCGCGGCAGTGGAGGAGGGCATCGTCGCCGGCGGCGGCGTGGCGCTCACCGACGCGGTGCCCGCTCTCGAGGGGCTCAAGCTCGGCGAAGACGAGCAGATCGGCGTCAACATCATCCGCAAGGCGCTCGACGAGCCGTTGAAGATGATCGCGTCCAACGCCGGCTTCGAGGGCTCCGTCGTGGTCGAGAAGGTCAAGGCGCTGGACAAGGGTCAGGGACTGAACGCCATGACGGGCGAGTACGGCGACCTGCTCAAGATGGGCGTCATCGACCCGGTCAAGGTGACCCGCTCCGCGCTGCAGAACGCCGCGTCCATCGCGGGCCTCATCCTGATCACCGAGACCACCGTGAGCGACATCCCCGTGAAGGAGGAGCCCGGTGCCGGCATGGGCGGCATGGGCGGCATGGGCGGCATGATGTAGGCTGCAAGGCCCGCGTCACCGAGCCTCTCCAGGCAACGAGGTCCCGGCCGTCCCGGGGCCTCGTCCGCTTCTTCGGGGCGTGGCTCGGGGGCTACGGCTCGCGCCGGGCCTTGCCGGCGGGCGCGGGCCGTGCCGGCCGTCCGATCAGCCGCTCGTAGTGGCCGAGCATCTCCTCGGCGGTGCGGCGGATGTCGTAGCGCTCCGTCGCCACCTCCACCGCGCGTGCCGCCAGCCTCTCGCGCATGTCGGCGTCCCGCGCGAGGAGCGTCATGCGCTCGGCGAGCGAACCGGCCAGGTCGGCCGAGCCGGCCGGTACGAGGAGGCCGGTCTCTCCGTCGTCGACGACGTCCACCACACCTGGGGATTCGACCCCGATGGCGGGCATGCCCGCCGCCATCGCCTCCATGACCACGAGGGGGTGGACCTCCGAGACCGAGGCCGAGACGAAGACGTCGCCGGCGGCACAGAAGTCGGGGACCTGCTCGTAGGGGACGCGCCCGGCGAAGAAGGCGCGTCCGGACAGTCCGACGGCTGCGAGCGCCGAGGAGGCCTCTTGGGCGGCGGCGCCGTCGCCTACGAGCAGCAGCCGCAGCCCGTCCGAGGAGCGCGCCGCGCGCGAGAAGGCGTCGATCAGCACGCCCACGTTCTTCTCGGCGCTCACACGCCCGAGGTAGACGAGGACGATCGTATCCTCCTGGAAGCCGAGCTCCGCCTTGCCCTTCGGGCGAGGCGGGCGGCGGAACGGCACGGTGTCCACCGCGTTGGACAGCAGCGTGCTCGGGGCCGTCACCCCGAACTCACGGTACCAGCGCTGGATCGTGGGCGACGGGACGATGACGAGGTCGCACGCGCGGCAGAAGCGGTCGAGGTAGCGGCGCAGGTACCAGTAGCGGATGCGACGGGGGATGTAGCTCGCGTAGGTGTCCGAGTACAGGTCGTAGCGGCTGTGTCCGGTGAAGACCACCGGGATCCGTAGCCGACCCGACTCCTGTAGCAGGAGCCGCCCCGAGAGGAACGGATGGTGGACGTGGGCGATGTCCAGGGTCGGTATCAGCCGCTTCGCCTCGGCGGAGAACGCGACTCCGGCCTGCCAGCCGGTGGCGCCGAAAGGAACGCCCGCCGACCGGATGACGTTGGGCTCGCCGTCGTCGTAGTCCCGCTCGCCGAACGCGAACACGTAGACCTCGTGCCCGAGCTCCTCGAACCGCCGCTTGTAGAGGCTCACGTAGTTGGTGACGCCGCTCAGGTAGGGCTTGTACATGTCCACGAACATGCCGATGCGCACGGTCGTCTCCCGGGTCGGATGTCGCTCTCATCACCGGCGGGTCGCTCGCGGTAGCGGCCGCCCCGGCCATCGAGTACAGTACCAGAGTCCATCGCCCGCCTCGGTTTCGGACGGGTGCCGCAGGGGGCCGAGGAGGAGGTGCGCGTGCCGCTGTCCATCGGCATTGTCGGGATGCCCAACGTGGGCAAGTCCACGCTGTTCACAGCGCTCACCCGCAAGCAGGTGGACGTCTCCAACTACCCGTTCGCGACGATCGAGCCGAACGTGGGCGTGGTGCCCGTGCCCGATCCTCGGCTGGGCGAGGTCGCCAGGATCTCCCCGCCGGAGAAGGTCGTGCCGGCCACGGTGGAGTTCGTGGACATCGCGGGGCTCGTCGAGGGCGCCAGCGAGGGCGAGGGGCTCGGCAACCAGTTCCTGGCCAACATCCGCGACACCGATGCGATCGCGGAGGTGGTGCGCTACTTCAGAGACCCGGACGTTACGCACGTGACCGGGCGGGTGGACCCCGCCTCCGACGCGGAGACCATCGGGACCGAGCTCGTGCTGGCCGACCTGGGCACCGTGGAGCGGGCGATACCGCGCCTGGAGAAGGAAGCGAAGAAGGACCGGACGATCGAGCCGAAGCTCGAGGTCGTACGCCGAGCGGGCGAGTGGATGGACGCGGGTCACCGCGCGGGCAGGATGGAGATGACGCCCGAGGAGCGAGAGCTGCTGCGCGACCTGCATCTCTTGACCATGAAGCCCATGCTGTACGTCGCGAACATCGACGAGGCCGACATCGGGCGCGAGCTCGAGCCGATCGACGGCGTCGTACCCGTCCCGATCTGCGCGAGCATCGAGGCCGAGCTGGCTCAGCTCGAGCGCGACGAGCTCGCGGAGTTCCTCGAGGCCGAAGGACTCGAGGAGCCGGGCCTCGACCGCCTGGTCCGCGAGGCGTACCGGACGCTGGGGCTTCAGAGCTTCTTCACGCACGGGCCCAAAGAGGCCAGGGCGTGGACGGTGCGCGTCGGAGCCACGGCGCTCGAGGCGGCCGGCGTGATCCACACCGACTTCGCGCGCGGCTTCATCAAGGCCGAGGTCGTGAGCTACGACGACTACGTGGCCTCAGGCGGTGAGGCGGGCGCGAGGGCCGCCGGCAAGCTGCGCGTGGAGGGCAAGGACTACGTCGTGCGCGACGGGGACATCATCCACTTCCGCTTCAACGTGTGAGGACCCGACCCGCGGGAACGGCGCGTCCGCGGGAACGGCGGGCCGAGTGCCCGCGCTATCCCGCGGCCGACTTCACGAGCATCCAGTCCATCAGGTACGGCACCACCGGCGGGCCTCCGACGACCGTGTGGCCGTCCAGTCTCGTGCGGTTCTGCGCGATCCACTCCCGCGTGTAGGGGCTGAGGAAGCGGCCCCCCGTCAGTATCACCGGCCTGCCCGTCTTGGCGCCGTAGGCCGCGGCGACGAGTCCGTCGGGAGACGCCGCGCCGTTCACGACCATCGGGGCGACGCGGCCTTGCGCGTAGTACTTCCGGAAGACGGCCACGTTCGTGCGGTAGCGATCCGGCCCGGACAGGCGCTCCACCGCCGGGAGCCCGGCCAGCGGGGCGGCGGCGACGACCGGGGGCCCGCCGACGACCAGCGTCGAGACCGTGGAGGTGGAGTTCCGGGAGAAGAACGAAGCCGTGGGGCCGGGGAGCTCGTCGCGCTTCGTGAGCACTATGGGCCAGCCCCGCCGGCTCGCCTCGGCCACGATCGAGAGGGCGTCCACCAGCGCCGTGCCGCTGACGAGCACCACCCGGCCGTCGGAGGGCACACCGAGCTCGTCGGCGATCAGCGCGGCCGTCTGGTACCGGTCGCGCCCGCCGATCCGGCGCACGGCGTCGGGCGCGAGCCCGGCCGCGGCGCGCGCCTGGGCGAGCGCGCGGTCGCTCACGGCCGCGGAGCTTCCGAGCACGACCAGGTCCGAGGGGCGCAGGCGCGCGATCTCGTCTCGCGCCGCGGGGCTGAGGGAGCCCGGCGCGGTGAGCAGCAACGGCGCGTCGAGCCGCTTGGACAGCGGCGCGGCGGCCATCGCGTCGGGCCAGTCGGTGCCGCTGGTGAGCAGGACGGTCGATGCCCCGCCAGGCCAGCCGGCGGCCGACACGGCGGCGGCGGTCGCGTAGCGGTCGGGGCCGGAGAGGCGCGGGTAGACCCGCTCGAACGGGCGGGAGTCCAGGAAGCGTGCCACTCCGCGGGCGATGCCGCGGGCGAGCTTGCGGCGGAAGGCGGGGTCAGCAAGCTTCCTGGCATCGCCCGAGTTGGTGATGAAACCGCCTTCCACCAGCACGGCCGGCATGTTCGTCCAGCGGACCACGTAGTACTCGGCGGTGAACGCTCCTCGGTCACGCAGGCCCGTGGCCTTCACGACCTCCTCCTGGACGAGTCCGCACAGCCTCCTGCCCAGCGGGTCCTTCGGGGAGGCGTACGTTTCGGTCCCGTGCGCGGAGCTGCTGGACGCGCCGTTGTTGTGGATCGAGACGAAGATGTCGGCGCCGGCGGTGTTGGCCTTGTCGCAGCGCGCCTGCAGGTCGTCCTTCGGAACGCCGTTGGTGTAGCGAGTCGTGCCGTCCGCGTAGAAGCGCCAGCCTCCCGCATCGCTCCAGTTCCACGTGGGGCGGTCCTTCGTGGCCACGGCGCCGTCGCGGGTGCGCGTCATGCCCACCTTGTGCCCGCGTGCCCGGAGCTCGTCGCGCAGCGCTTCGGCGATCGCCAGGTTGACGTCCTTCTCCTGCAAGCCGTTGGCGTTGGCGTTGCTGTATGGACCCCCGTGCCCGGGGTCGATGTAGACATGAGCGGCCGCCACCGAGGGAGGCAGCGCCGCGGCGAGCGCGAGCACGGCGGCGGTCGCGAAGCCGAGCATCGCGAGGCGCGGTGCGGCGAGGGGGCCGGCCGGGGCGCGCGGGGCGCGCGCGATCGCGTCGGACGGGGCTCCGGCATCCGGGTTCATGGGTTCCTCCAGCTGCGGCTCGGCTGCGTCGCGGAGGGCGTCCTCGGGCCCGTTCAGCACTGTACACCAAGCTCCCCGCTCGCGGTTCTCGAGACCCCTGGGAGGTTCTTGGCGCCGCAGGGAGGCATTGCCATTCACGCAGGCTGGCAAAGCGCCTAGAATACTCGTACCCGGGGGACCCCGAGGAGCCGGGAGGCCGGCCCGAGGGCGGGCTCCAGGACATCGTAGAGGACCAGGCGGTGGCCGCCGGGAGGCAGCACAGGCAGCCGCTGCTCCTGGTCCTCGTGTATCCGTGACCGGGCTGCCGATCGGAATGGTCGAGCACCGAGGAGGAGTCTAGATGGAAGTGGAGATCGGACGGGGCAAGACGGCGCGTCGAGCCTACGGTTTCGACGATATCGCGATCGTGCCCTCGCGGCGCACGCGCGACCCGCGAGACGTGGACATACACTGGGAGTTCACCTTCCGGGACAAGACGTTCTCCTTCCCCCTGCCGGTCCTGGCCTCTGCGATGGACGGCGTGGTCGACCCCGCCCTCGCGGTCACCATGGGCAAGCTCGGAGGGCTGGCCGTGCTCAACCTCGAGGGCATACAGACGCGCTACGCGGACGCGGGCGCGCAGCTCGACCTCATCGCCGGCTTCGAGAAGCAGGAAGCGACCGCGAGGATGCAGGAGATCTACCGGGAGCCGGTCAAGCCCGAGCTCATCACCCGGCGGGTGCGCGAGGTCAAGGACGGCGGCGTGCTCGCGGCGGCCTCGCTCACGCCGCAGAACGTCGAACGCTACATCGGGGCGGCGCTCGAGGGCGGCCTGGACATCCTCGTGATCCAGGGCACGGTCGTGTCCGCCGAGCACGTCTCCTCCTACGACGAGCCGCTCGACCTCAACACCTTCATCCGTGACCTCGACATCCCCATCATGGTCGGTGGCTGCTGCAGCTACTCCGGCGCCCTGCACCTCATGCGCACCGGTGCCGTGGGCGTGCTCGTGGGCGTCGGACCGGGGCATGCCTGCACGACACGCCGCGTGCTCGGGATCGGGGTGCCGCAGTGCACCGCGATCGCCGACGCGGCGGCGGCCCGCATGCGGCATCTCGACGAGACCGGCACCTACTGCCACGTCGTCGCCGACGGCGGCATGCGCACCGGCGGGGACCTGGCCAAGGCGATCGCGTGCGGGGCCGACACCGTGATGATCGGCTCGCCGCTGACGAGCGCGTCGGAGGCGCCCGGGCGCGGCTACCACTGGGGGATGGCCACGTTCCATCCCGAGCTGCCGCGCGGCACGCGCGTGCACTCCGGCGTCAAGGGATCGCTGGAGGAGATCCTCGTCGGGCCGGCGCGAGAGAACGACGGCACGCTCAACCTGTGCGGCGGCCTGCGCACCTCCATGGCCACCTGCGGTTACGAGAACCTCAAGACCTTCCAGAAGGCCGAGGTCGTCGTCGCCCCTTCGATACAGACCGAGGGCAAGGCGCTCCAGCGCGAGCAGGGCGTCGGGATGGGGTGCTAGTGCACGAGCAGCCCCACAAGGTCCTCGTCATCGACTTCGGGGCGCAGTACGCGCAGCTGATCGCGCGACGCGTCCGCGAGTGCAAGGTCTACTCGGAGATCGTCCCGCACGACATCACGCTCGACGAGCTGAAGGCCAAGGAACCGGCCGCGCTCATCCTATCGGGCGGCCCGTCCAGCGTGTACGCCGAGGGCGCGCCCTCCATGGATCCGGGCATCCTCCACCTCGACGTACCGGTCCTCGGGCTGTGCTACGGGATGCAGCTCATGGCGCTCGAACTCGGCGGCTCCGTGCCGAGGACCGACGTCGGCGAGTACGGCTTCGCCGAGCTTCAGCTCGACCACGAGGACTCGGCCATCTTCGACGGCTTGCCGTACTCGCAGCAGGTGTGGATGAGCCACCGCGACTGCGTGGGCGACGTGCCGCCGGGGTTCCGGGTGACGGCGCACACCGCGCAGACGAAAGTCGCGGCGATGGAGAACGCGCAGCGCAAGCTGTACGCGACCCAGTTCCATCCCGAGGTCGCCCACACGCCGCACGGGCTGGACATGATGAAGCGCTTCCTGCACGACGTCGCGAAGGTCCCGCCGACCTGGACGATGGTCAACATCATCGACGAGGCCGTCGAGCGCGTGCGCGAGCGCGCCGGGAGCGACCGCGTCATCTGCGCCCTCTCCGGGGGAGTGGACTCCTCGGTGGTCGCCGCGCTGCTGCATCGCGCCATCGGCGACCGGCTCACGTGCGTCTTCGTCGATCACGGCCTGCTGCGACTGGACGAGGCCGAGGAGGTCGTGCGCGTCTTCCGCGACCAGTTCCACATCGACCTCATCCACGTCGAGGCCCAGGACCGCTACCTCGATCTGCTCGCGGGCGTGGAGGATCCGGAGCTCAAGCGCCGGATCATCGGCGAGGAGTTCTGGAAGGTCTTCTTCGAGGAGGCCACCAGGCTCGAGGGCGTGAAGTGGCTCGCCCAGGGCACGCTCTATCCCGACGTGATCGAGAGCGGCGGCCGCGCCGGCAACGCGACCGCCAGGATCAAGAGCCACCACAACCTCATCCCGTTCCCGCCCGGCGTGGACTTCGAGCTGATCGAGCCGCTCGACAACCTCTTCAAGGACGAGGTGCGCGCCGTGGGCGCCGAGCTGGGTCTGCCCGACGAGATCGTGCACCGCCAGCCGTTCCCGGGCCCCGGGCTCGCCGTGCGGATCATCGGCGACGTCACGCACGAGCGTCTCGAGATCCTGCGACACGCGGACGCGATCGTGCGCGAGGAGATCGGCCGCTGGGACGAGGGGCGCGACGTGTGGCAGTACTTCGCTGTCTTGCCGGCGATCCGCTCCGTCGGGGTGATGGGCGACGAGCGCACGTACGCGCATCCGGTGATCATCCGGGCGGTGTCCTCCGCGGATGCGATGACGGCGGACTGGGCGCGGCTGCCGCACGAGCTGCTCGCGACCATGAGCAGCCGCATCATCAACGAGGTCGACGGCGTCAACCGGGTCGCCTACGACATCACCAGCAAGCCGCCCGGCACCATCGAGTGGGAGTAGGGAGACAGGGATGGCCGAGCAGGACAGGGACGTCGAAGCGCGGATCGCGGAGCTGCGCGGCAGGATCGACGAGGTCGACTGCGAGATCGTGCACCTGCTCAACGAGCGCGCCGAGGTCGCGCTGGCGATCCGCGAGCTGAAGCCGATCGTGCAACGCGCGCTGTACGACCCCAAGCGCGAGGAGGAGATCTTCGAGCATCTCGCGCGATGCAACGAAGGCCCGCTCTTCGCGGAGAACCTGCGCGAGATCTATGGGGCCGTCCTGCATGTCATGAAGGAGCTCTAGGTGGCGGCCGAGGCCGCGCGCGCCGCTGGAGCGGTGGTGCGCGACGGCACGGTGGCCCTCATCGCCGGCCCGTGCTCGATCGAGAGCCGCGATCAGATCATGGCGGTGGCCGAGGTGGTCGCCGAGAGTGGGGCGGCCGTGCTGCGCGGCGGCGCCTACAAGCCGAGGACCTCGCCGTACAGCTTCCAGGGCCTCGAAGAGGAGGGGCTGAAGCTGTTGGCGGAGGCCGGGGAGCGCTACGGGCTGCTGACCTGCACGGAGGTCATAGACTCCGCTCATGCGGAGCTTGTGGACTCCTACGTCGACATCCTGCAGGTCGGCACTCGCAACATGGCGAACTTCAGCCTGCTGAAGAAGCTCGGGGCGGTCACCGCGGGCTCCGGTAAACCGGTGTTGTTCAAGCGCGGCATGGCATCCACCATCGAGGAGTGGCTGGCGGCCAGCGAGTACGTCACCATGGGCGGAAACGCCAACGTCATCCTGTGCGAGCGGGGTATCCGGACCTTCGAGACCGCGACGCGCTTCACACTCGACATCACTGCCGTGCCGGTGGTCAAGAAGCTCTCGAACCTGCCGATCGTGGTGGACGCCTCCCATCCGGTGGGGCAGGCGGACCTCGTCCCGGCGGTGTGCCGGGCGGCGGTGGCGATCGGAGCCGACGGGCTGATGGTGGAGGTGCATCCCGACCCGCGCAAGGCGCTCTCCGACGGTCCTCAGTCGCTGGACCTCGAGGCGTTCCGAGCGCTCGTGCGCGAGCTCGTCCCGGTCGCGCGGGCGGTCGGGCGAGAGATCCCGACCAAGTCGTGAACGGCGGGTGCCGCCGCTGCCCGAGGGATTGGTTAACGAAGCTTGAAGGATTAAGGAGCCTTGCGGCGAAGCTCTCATCAGGGCGGCCGGCATCGCCGATGAGATGTGTGTGAGGGCTGCGAGGGGCATCCGGACCGGCCCGCGCCGGCCGCGCGGTTCCCGGACGAGCGTCGCCCGCGGGGCTTAGGGGATCGCGTGACCGAGGACTACGTTCCGAGACGGTTCTGTTCTCACTGCGGCGCCGTGGGTGCGCAGAAGCTCGGCTACTGCACGGTCTGTGACCTGGCGGTCTGCGAGCGCTGCGGCAACATCCAGCACATCCAGGGCGAGAAGGAAGTAGTCCACGACGAGTGCCTGCACCGGGGCAGCGGCGGCTTCTCCATGATCAAGTTCGTGAAGTAGAGGGCGCTCCCGGTGCTCGCGGGTGTCGCGTCACCTCCGCGGCATCTCCGCGGCCCCCCGGGGGTGTTACACTGGTCCCCCTATGACTCGTCTCGATCTCTCCGACCTCAATCCCGCGCAGCGCGACGCCGTGCTGACCGATGCCGGGCCTCTGCTCGTGCTGGCCGGCGCCGGCTCGGGCAAGACGCGCGTGCTCACGTACCGCATCGCCCACCTGATCGGCGACCTCGGCGTCTCGCCCGCGGAGATCCTGGCCATCACCTTCACCAACAAGGCCGCGGCCGAGATGCGCCAGCGCCTCGAGCGCCTCGTCGGCGCCGGCGTGCGCGCGATGTGGGTGATGACGTTCCACGCCGCCTGCGTGCGGATGCTGCGCGCCGACGCCGAGCGCGTCGGCTACACGCGCTCCTTCAGCATCTACGACGACGACGACCGCAAGCGCATGCTCGGCGCCGTGCTCGCGGAGTTCGAGATCGACCCCAAGCGTTTCACGCCCGCGATGGTGGGCGCTCGGATCTCCTCGGCGAAGAGCGAGCTGGTGGGGCCTGTGGCCTACACCGAGCGAGCGTCCACCCCGCCCGAGAAGGTCACGGCGCGCGCCTACGGTCTCTACGAGCAGCGGATGCGACAGGCCAACGCCATGGACTTCGACGACCTGCTGGTCAACGCGCACCGCCTGCTCGTCGGCGAGCCCGAGGTGCTCGCCCACTACCAGGACCGGTTCCGGCACATCCTCGTCGATGAGTACCAGGACACGAACCACGCGCAGTACGAGATCGTGAACCTGCTCGCCGCACGCGAGCGGGACCTGATGGTCGTCGGCGACGACGACCAGTCGGTGTACTCCTGGCGCGGCGCCGACATCCGCAACATCCTGGAGTTCGAGCGCGACTATCCTGAAGCCACCGTGGTCAAGCTCGAGCAGAACTACCGCTCGACGGAGACGATCCTGGCGGCTGCCAACGCCGTGGTGGCGAACAACGTCGGACGCAAGCCCAAGACGCTGTGGACCGCCAACGTGGGCGGCGAGGCGATCACCCGTTACCATGCGTCCGACGAGCGCGACGAGGCCGGCTTCATCGCGGCGGAGGTCGAGCGGCTGCTGCGCGAGGAGAAGCGCAGCTACGCGGACTTCGCGGTGTTCTACCGCACCAACGCCCAGTCACGGACCCTGGAGGACGGCCTGCTGCGCGCGGGCGTGCCGTACCGGATCGTCGGCGGGACGCGCTTCTTCGAGCGCGCGGAGGTCAAGGACGTGATGGCGTACCTGCGCGCGCTCGCCAACCCGGCCGACGTGCAGTCGGTGAAGCGCGTCATCAACGTCCCGCGGCGCGGCATCGGCAAGACGACCGTGCAGCAGATCGAGGCGCACGCGGTCTTCAACGGCCTCACGTTCGCCGAGGCGCTCAGGTCCGCGGCCGAGGATCCGGCAGTGAAGCTCGCCGCGGCACCGCGGCAGAAGGTGGGCGCGTTCGTCGCACTCATGCGCGAGCTGGCCGAGGCACGCGAGCGCTACCCCCTGCGCGAGTACGTCGAGACCGTCTTGGAGCGCAGCGGGCTGGTCGGCGCGCTTCAGGCCGAGGGGACGCGAGAGGCGACCGGGCGCATCGAGAACCTGCAGGAGTTCCTCGGCGTGGTCGAGGAGTACGCCGAGACGCACGAGGAGGGCGACCTCGACGGCTTCCTCGAGTGGGCCGCGCTCCGCACCGACCTCGACGCGATGGCCGAGGACGACCGCTCCGTCACGCTGATGACGCTGCACACCGCGAAGGGCCTCGAGTACCCCGTCGTGTTCATGACCGGCATGGAGGACACCGTCTTCCCGCACGCCAACTCGATGTTCGAGCCCGCGGGGCTGGAGGAGGAGCGCCGTCTCGCCTACGTAGGCATCACGCGGGCGGGGGAGCGGCTCTACCTCACGCATGCGGCGACCAGGTCGCTCTTCGGCAGGCAGCAGTACAACCCGCCCAGCCGCTTCATGGAGGAGATCCCCGAGGAGCACGTCCGCCGCGGCGGACTCGGCTCCGAAGCCCTCGTGCCGGGCGACCGCGGTCGCGGCGCGGGGTGGGGCGGGTACGCGGGGCTCGGCGGCGCCGGCGCGACGAGGCAGCGCGGACGGCGGCCCGGACCCGGGCCGGGGCGCACGCCGTACGAAGGCGCGGGCGGCCGCGTCTTCGGCACGGGCGCTCCTCGCAGGGAGCCGCGCAGACCGTCCGAGACCTTCGGGCCCGGCGACACCATCGAGCACAAGGTCTTCGGGCGAGGGGTGGTCGAGGCCGTGAGCGGAGACAAGGTCGTGGTGAGCTTCCCGGGGCTGGGCAGCAAGAACCTGCTGCTGGGTTACGCCCCGATCCGGAAGGTGCGAGACTAGAGCGGCCGCGGGCCCGGCCTTGCCGCACCGCATCCGGGGCGGGAGCCGCACGGCGTCGCATCGGAGGGACATGAGCCAGATCCTCGTCTTCGGCCACCGCAACCCGGACAACGACTCGATCTGCTCCGCGGTGGGTTACGCGCACCTCAAGAACGCGACCGACCCGGGCGACGTGTACCTGCCGGCCCGGCTCGGCCCCGTGCCGCCCGAGACGGAGTGGGTCTTCGCCCGGTTCGGTCTGATGCTTCCCGACGAGATCCGCCACGTCCGCACGCGCGTCTCCGACGTGATGACCCACGAGGTCGTCTCGGTCGGCACGGGATGCGACATGCTGGAGGCCGGCGCGCTCATGCGGGAGCGCGGCGTCCGCGCGCTGCCGGTGGTGGCCGAGGGGACCGTGCGCGGCATCGTCAACGAGCGCATACTGGCCGAGCGCTACCTGGACGACACGGCCGTGCTGGGCTTCGGGGCGATGCCGGTGACGGTCGGGCAACTCGCGCACACGCTCGGCGCGCGCGTGCTCGCCGGCGCGGCCGACGCCACGCTGTCCGGCGGGGTGCTCATCGCGGCGATGGAGCCCGAGACGATACGCGCCCGCATCTCGCCCGGCGACACGCTGATCGTGGGCGACCGCGTTCGGACGCAGCCGATGGCTCTCGAGGCGGGCGTGGCGTGCCTGATCGTGACCGGCGGCTTCCAGCCCGAGCCCGCCGCGCTGGAGATCGCCCGCGGCACCGGCGCCGCCGTGCTCGCGACGCCGAACGACACGTACGCGACGGCGCGCCTCATCAACCTGTCGCGGCGCTGCGGCGAGGTCATGGACACGTCGGTGCCGTTCGTCCAGCCGGGCACGCTGCTCACCGAGGCCGCCGAGGACCTCTTCGCGTCCCCGCACCGCGAGGCGGTGGTCGTCGACGAGAGGGGCGCGCCGGCCGGCATCCTGACGCGAACCGACCTCGCCCGCGGCACCCGGCGGCGCGTGGTGCTCGTGGACCACAACGAGTACGCGCAATCCGCGCCCGGCCTGGAGGAGGCGGCCGTGGTGGAGATCGTGGACCACCACCGCGTGGGCGACGTGCAGACGTCCGGTCCGGTGATGTTCCTGAACCTGCCGGTCGGGTCCACCGCGACCATCGTCGCCATGCGCTTCCGCGAGCTGGGGGCGGTCCTCACGCCGCAGCTCGCGGGTGTGCTGCTCTCGGGGGTGCTCTCCGACACCGTGCTGCTGAAGTCGCCGACGACCACCGACGACGACCGCCGCACCGCCGCGTGGCTCGGCGGGGCCGCGCACGTCGAGCCGATGGAGCTCGGCATGGAGATGTTCCGTGCGCGCTCAGCCGTCGCGGTGTTCGACGCCCGCCGGACCGTCACCGCCGACCTGAAGGAATACCACGTCGGCGAGAGCCGGGTAGCCGTCGGACAGGTGGAGACGGTGGATGCGGCGGACGTGCTCGCACACCGCGCCGAGCTCCTCGCCGTCATGGAAGGCCTGGCCGAGGACCGCGGCTACGACCTGGTGCTGCTGATGGTCACCGACGTCGTGCGGGAGGGGAGCGAGATACTGGCGGTGGGCCGGACGAAGCTCGCCGAGCGGGCCCTCGGGGTCACGCTCGCCGAGGGGAGCGCCTGGATGCCCGGCGTGCTCTCGCGCAAGAAGCAGGTGGCGTCGCGTCTCGCGGAGGCGGCCTCGAGGTAGCGAGGCAGGGTGGTGGGGGCCACGAGCCGCCCGGCCGTCGCTCCGCGCTCGGCGCCGGCAGGCCGGCTTCCTAGCCGAACCGTCCGGTGATGTAGTCCTCGGTCCGCTTATCGGACGGACTCGTGAAGATCTCACTGGTCCGGCCGTACTCGACCAGGATCGCGGCCTCGCCGGACATCTCCTGCAGGAAGAACGCGGTGTAGTCGCTGACGCGGGCGGCCTGCTGCATGTTGTGCGTGACGATCACGATCGTGACGCTGTCCTTGAGCTGCGCCATGAGGTCCTCGATCTTCTGGACGGAGGTAGGGTCGATCGCCGAACACGGCTCGTCCATCAGGAGGACCTCGGGCTGTACCGCCAGCACGCGCGCGATGCAGAGGCGCTGCTGTTGTCCGCCCGAGAGCGTCAGCCCTCCTCGGCCCAGGATGTCCTTGACCTCCTTCCACAGGTTCGCGCGCTTGAGCGACTCCTCGACGAGGTCGTCGAGGTCGCCCTTGCCCTTGACGCCCTGGAGGCGGGGTCCGTAGGCGACGTTGTCGTAGATGGACTGCGGGAACGGGTTCGGCTGCTGGAAGATCATGCCCACCCGCCGCCTGAGATCGACGGGATCCACACCCGGGCCGTATATGTCCGCACCGTCGAGCAGGGTCTTGCCTTCCACACGCGTGCCGGGGATCAGGTCGTTCATACGGTTCATGCAGCGCAGGAACGTCGACTTCCCGCACCCTGACGGACCGATGAACGCCGTGACGGCCTCGTTGAGGATGTCCACCTTGATACCGGTCAGCGCATGGAAGTCCCCGTACCAGAAGCCGAGGTTCTTCACGCGGAGCTTGATGTCGCCGCCGTGCGCTCGCTGGTGGTCGTGTGCGATGAGATCGTTCAGCATGTTCCTACACCCTCCGATAACGCTTCGAGATCCATCGAGCAGTGAGGTTGAAGCCGAGGATCATGATCATGAGCAGCAGAGCGGTCCCGTATGCGGCGGGAAGGTTGATGCCTTCCACGGCCAGCAGGTAGAGGTGCACCGTCATAGGACGCCCGGACTCGAGCGGCGAGATCGGCAGCCAGATGGCTTGACCCATCGTGTAGAAGACCACAGCCGTCTCGCCTACGGCCCGACCCGTGGCAAGTACGATGCCAGTGATGATGCGCGGCGCGGCCGCGGGCAGCACGATGTTCCGCACCGTCTGCCACTTGGTCGCACCCAGACCGTAGCTCCCCCAGCGTATGTACCGGGGCACCGAGCGGATCGCCTCCTCCGTGGCCCTCATGACGATGGGCAGCATGAGCAGCGAGAGTGCAAGCGCGGCGGAGAGCATCGAGAGGCCGATGCCCATGGCCTCCACGAACAGGGCGAAGCCGAACAGTCCCATGACGATGGAGGGTACGCTGGCAAGCGAATCGGCCGCGAACCGGATCAGCGAGACGATACGTCCCTGGTACGCGTACTCGGCGAGGTACACGGCCGCGAGGACCGCGACGGGCGTGCAGATCAGCATCGAGAGGCCGGTGACGTACAGCGTGGAGACGATCGTCGGCCAGACGCCGCCCTCGGCATTGACGCCTTCCGGCCACGTGAAGATGAACTCGGGGGACAGGATGCGGATGCCGTTGACGAACACGTAGAGGATGATCGCGCCGAGCACGGCCACGGTGATCGCCGCCGCACCCCCGAGCAGCGCCACCGCTACGTTGTTCGTGGCGGTCTTGTTCATCTCAGTCCCTCAGCGTGGACAGAAGCCGGACTGCGAGGACCAGCAGCATCGAGATGAGGAACAGGATCGCGGCCATGCCGAACAACGCCGTGCGGTGCGTTCCCGTCGAGTAGCTCATATCCATCACGATCTGCGCCGTGAGCGTGGACATCGGCTCACCTATCCCATTGAAGAACTGGGGCGCCCCTCCGACCAGCATGAGAACCGCCATGGTCTCACCGACCGCGCGACCCATGCCGAGGATGGTCGCGTCCACTATGCCGATCTTCGCCGCCGGCACCACGACCTTGTAGATCGTCTGCCACTGCGTAGCGCCCATGGCGTAGCTCGCCTCGCGGATACCGAGAGGTATCGAACCGAGGGCGTCCTCGGACAGCGCGGCGATCGTGGGGACGATCATGATGGCCAGGATCACCGAAGCGGTCAGCGGACCGAACCCGACGCTGCCCGTGAGGCTCCCCACGATCGGCCGCAGCATGACCACTCCGAAGAACCCGTAGACGACCGAGGGGATCCCCGCGAGGAGCTCGACGGCGGGCCTCACGATGCGGCGCAGCTTCGGTGTCGAGACCTCGGAGAGGAACACGGCCGTGCCCACCGCGAGCGGTGTCCCGATGGCCAGAGCGAGCAGCGTGACGATGAACGAGCCCTGGATCAACGGCAGGATGCCGAACTTCCCCTCCGAGGAGGTCCACTCGGTACCGGCGAGGAACCCCCCGAGCCCGACCTCGGAGGAGATGGGCAGCGCCTTCCAGCCGACGAAGGCGAAGATGAGCGCGACGGCGAGCACGGCTACGAACGCGCACACGAAGAAGAGCGCGGCAAGCAGCCACTCCTTCACCTGCGTCTGCCGCGAGACGAGCCGCAGGCCGCCGGCCACGCCTGTCGGCCGGGACCCGTTCACTCCCCTCCCCGCTCCGTCACGGGTACGAAACCGGCGTCGACGACGACACCTTGCTGCACCTCGTCGGACAGCACGTAGTCGATGAAAGCCTTGGTGAGCCCATTCGGCTCGCCGTTCGTGAAGAAGTGCAGCGCGCGAGCGATCGGGTACTCCCGCGAAGTCACGCTCTCCTCGCTCGGGACGACGCCGTCCACCGTCACTGCCTTCACGGTGGTGTTCGTGAAGCGCGGCGGAACGAACCCGAGGGAGATGTAGCCGATCGCGCCGGGCGAGCGCGAGACCACGTCGCGTACCTGCCCGGTGCCGGGTAGCACGACCGCGGAGCGGTCGAACGCGGCTTCCTCACCCATGACGATCTTCTTGAACGCTTCTCGCGTCCCGGAGGCTTCATCACGGTTCACGAGGTCGATGCCCCTGTCCTCGCCGCCGAGTTCCCTCCAGTTCGTGACCCTGCCGCTGAAGATGTCGCGCAGCTGTGCCACGGTGAGAGCGTCGACGGGGTTCGCCGGATTCACGATGACGGCGATTCCGTCGAACGCGATGGGGACGTCCGTGAGCCGGAGGCTCTCCTCCTCCGGCTTGAGGTCCCGCGAAGAAGTGCCTATATGCGCGGTGCCCGCGCTCACGGCCTCGATGCCCGCCGAGGACCCCATCCCCGACACGAGCACGCTCGCGCCCTCGTGCCGCTCCTCGAAGCCCTTGGCGGCCAGTTCGGCGATCGGCAGGATCGTCGTCGACCCGTTCACGATTATCTGCTCGCGAGTCCCGACACCGCCGCACCCCGCCAGGAGCGACATCACGAGGAGCAGCACCACGAGGGCCGTGGATGAATGCAGACGAGAGCGCCGTGCCGGCCGGTGCGGCCGCCTTCGGCACGATACGAGAAACAGCGTTCGGTCTCCTCGACGGTGCGCCCGCCGAGAGAGGCTATGGAGCACGAAGGCACCCCTGCGTCGGTGAGACTCGCATGGCTTACCGCAACAAGCTCCAGTCCACCGGAAGCATCCCGGGAGACTGTAGCAAACAGGGTGGAGAAATGCGACATCATCACCGTCGCCACCTCGTAGCGAAGGACGTGCGTGCGGCCGGAGATAGGCCCGACGGCAGGAAGCCTACATCACGGGGCGTTTCGGGTAGAAGCGGGGCATGGAGTTCGACATCGCCAGGATCGCCAAGCTCGACGACCCTTTGCGCTTCGAGACGCTCGTGCCCGAGGTGATGTGGGCGGCGCTCAGGCCGACCGACCCCGAGACGCTGGTGGAGATCGGCGCGGGCACCGGCATGTTCGCCGCGCGGTTCGCATCGATGGCGCCCGGCGTCACCGTCTACGCCGTCGACACAAGCCCCGAGATGCTGGCCTGGATGCGGGAGAAGCGGCCCGAGGTCGCCTCGGGCCGTGTCGTCCCCGTGCTGTCCGAGGAGGCTCGCGTGCCCCTGCCCGACGCCGTCGCGGACGGCGTGTACATGATCAACCTCCACCACGAGCTGTCCGATCCCGAGGCCGTATACGGCGAGGCGTTCCGGCTCGCCAAGGCCGGAGGCCGGGTGCTTGCGGTGGATTGGCTGCCGGTCGAGACGCCGAAAGGCCCTCCGCTCTCGGTGCGGATCGAGCCCGAGGATCTCGCCTCGGCGCTGCGGCGCGCGGGCTTCGCCGACGCTCTCCCGGTCCCCGGTCTCGACTGGCACGGGATGGCAGCGGGTACCAAGCCGTAGCGTTCCTTTCCGCCAGGGCCCGGGCGCCCGGGCGGCAGCCGGAGGGGCGGCGAGGCCATGGAGCGGCTCAAGCGCCGCGCGTACGACATCCTCGAGGTGGCGGCGGTGGACGACCGCGTCAGCAGCGCGGTCGACTCGGTGATCCTCGCCCTCATCCTCGCGAGCACCGCCGCGGTGGTCTTCGAGACCGTCCCGGGGCTGCTCGACCCGTACCGGCCCCTGCTCACCGCGTTCGAGTACCTGACCATCGGGGCGTTCTCCGTCGAGTACCTCCTGCGGCTGTGGTCGGTGTCGGTGGACCCGCGCTACGCCAGGCCGTTCGTCGGCAGGGTCAGGTGGGCCCTGACGCCCATGGCGCTGGTGGACATGTTCGCGGTGCTGCCGTTCTACGTCCCGCTCGTAGGCGTCGACCTGCGCTTCCTGAGGGTGCTGCGCGTCTTCCGGTTCGTGCGGGTGTTCAAGGTGGGGCGCTACTCCGAGTCGCTTCGCGCGATGTCCGCCGTGATGCGGGACAAGAAGGCCGATCTGCTCTCGGCGCTGGCGATCCTGCTGTCGCTGCTGCTCGTGGCCGCCAGCCTCATGTACTATGCCGAGCGCGATGCCCAGCCTGAGAGGTACACGAGCATCCCGATGGCGGTCTGGTGGGTGATCGTGCAACTGTCGGGCAACGCCGACGTCCTGCCGACGACGTTCGCCGGTCGCGTCCTGGGAGCGCTGACCTCCGTCCTCGGGGTCGGACTCTTCGCGTTGCCCGCGGGTATCCTGGCCTCGGGTTTCTCCGCACAGCTGAGCCGAGAGGAGCGCGAGCGCGCCGAGGGGGCCCGTGGAGGGGCGGCGGTCGGCGAGGACGCCGGGGAGGGCATGCCGCCGTAGCGCTAGGGCGCGGCGTCCGGCGCCGGCCGTGGCCGCTCGTCGGCCAGCAGCGAGGGACGCAGCACCAGCAGCGCGCCGACGAGCGCCAGCACCGCGGCGCCGATGGCGATGGCGTCCTCCGGGCCGATCGCCCGCGCGATGGCGCCGAAGACGAGCGCGCCGAAGGGCATGATACCCATGAAGGCGAGCACGAACAGCGAGAGCACGCGCCCGCGCAGGCGCGGAGGCACCGACGCCTGCAGCGACGTGTTCACGCTGGAGGTCGCCGTCATGAACGCGGCTCCGATGCCGACGAGCACCAGCATCGCGAGCCAGAAGGCCCGCGACGCGGCCAGTCCGAGCAGCAGCAGCCCCATCGCCAGCACCGCGAAGCGCACGAGGCGCCCCCGGTCGACGTCGTGCGGCAGGCCCGCGACCACCAGCGCTCCCGCGAGGGCGCCGAACCCGTTCGAGGCCAGCAGCACGGAGTAGCCCGCGCTCCCCGCGCCGAGCACCTTGTCGGCGAAGGCGGGCAGCAGCGCGGCGAAGGGCATGCCGAACAGCGTGATCGCCGCGGTGGTCAGCAACAGCACGGCGACCCCGGGGTGCTCGCGCGCGTATCCGATCCCGCCGGCGAGCTCCCGCAGACGCGACTCCCCGTCCTCGGCGACGTGGCGCTCCTGAGCCGGCCTGATGACCGCGAGCGCCCATATGACGACGAGGAAGGTGGCGGCGTTCACGTAGAAGACCTCCGCCACGCCGAAGCGGGCGAAGATGAGCGCCCCTATCATGGGGCCGACCAGGCGGGCGCCGTTGAACTGCGCCGAGTTCAGCGCTATGGCGTTCAGCAGCAGGCGCTTCGGCACGAGGTCGGGCACGGTGGCCTGCCACGCCGGGAACATGAAGGCCGTCATCGTGCCGCCGAACAGCGTGAGCGCGTACACGGCCGGCATGGTGACGTGTCCGGTGCTCGTGAGCACCCCGAGGACGATCGCCTGCCCCATCATGGCGAGCTGCAGCCAGATGAGCAGCCTGCGGCGGTCGAAACGGTCGGCCGCCGCCCCTGCGTAGAGGATGAACAGCAGGACCGGGACGCCCTGCACGAAGTTGACCGCGCCCAGCGCCAGCTCGGAGCCGGTGAGCTCGTAGACGAGCCAGCCCAGCGCGACGATCTGCATCCAGGATCCGGCGTTCGAGACCAGGGCTCCCGACCAGAAGTGGCGGAAGTCGCGGTGGCGGAAGGAGTCGAAGGTCCTGCCGCGTGCGATGCCCGCCGGGGGCCCCTCGGTATCGGCTTCATACACCGCGACGTCGTCGTCGCGGTCTCGCACGCTCTCGTCGAACTCGGCCACGCCGCAGCCTCCTCGCATCCGCAACCGTCATCCGATACCCGCCCCGGGCTCCACGCCCACGCCCGAGGCGCGGGTGCCCATTATGCCGGAAGAGCGGAGCGCATGAGGCAGCCGCCGACGAGCGGCCTGCATCGACTGCTACCTCCGGAGGCATAGGGGGTATCTACGTATCGTCTGCCGCCAGCGATCTGACGGGGGAGGTGCCGAAGATGCGTAAGCTGAACGTGATGGACTGGATCGCCCTGGCGATCCTCGTCATCGGCGGCTTGAACTGGGGTCTCGTCGGCCTGTTCCAGTTCGACCTGGTCGCCGCGATATTCGGGGGTCAGGAAGCGATCCTGTCCAGGATCGTCTATGTGCTCGTCGGACTCTCGGCGATCTACGTGGCGATCGACGCCTTCACCTTCGAGAAGGCGCCGGCCACTCGTACGGGCACGGCAGCCCGCTAGCGGGTCCGGCAGGCGGTACGAGGGGCGCGGGGAGAGACCTCCCCGCGCCCTGCTCACGCATCCGACCGCGACGCGAGCTCCGCGAGCCGGTCGGCGAGGAGGTCGGCCGCCAGGTGGGTCCCGGACACCGCCACGTCCACGCCGAAGCGCTCGTCGAAGAGCCACTGGTTCCGCACGTCGTTCACGCGCCCGGCGGTCATCGGCACACCGTACTCCCGCCGTGCGAGCAGACACGCCACGAGGTTGTCCTCGTCGTCG
Source organism: Coriobacteriia bacterium (assembly GCA_014859305.1). Classification (NCBI taxonomy): domain Bacteria; kingdom Bacillati; phylum Actinomycetota; class Coriobacteriia; species Coriobacteriia bacterium. Next base: position 14,086 of record JACUUM010000021.1, on the reverse strand, counting down.
CCGGTCAGCGCGAGCACGGCCGATGCGCGCGAGACGTGCCCCCGCTCGAGGATCACGGGCTCGTCGCCGTCGCCGGCTATGACGGTGGCGCCCTCGAGCCTGGCGCGCAGATCGTCGGCGCGCTCCTCGTCCTTCTCGATCACGACCACCTCGTGGCCCTCCGCGAGCGCGGAGCCCGCCACCGTGGCGCCCAGCTTGCCGCCTCCCACCACCAGCACGAACATCGCCGCATCCTCCCTCAGGGCCTGAGCATCTGCTCGAGCCGGTCCAGAGTCGGCCCCGCTGTCACGCAGTGCACGATGTCGTGCTCCTCGAACGGCGTTCCCGGCAGCGGAACGAAGGAGCGTCCCGCGCGTACGATCGCCGCGACCACGACCTGCCCGGGCACGGTCAGGTCGTCCACCGTGCGCCCGACGAGCCGCGGCGGGACCTCGACGCTCACGAGGCGCACCTCTCCGTCGCCGAACGAGGCGTCGGTGGTCAGGCCCGGATGGAGGAGCACGGAGAGCACCTCGTTGACCGACCACGCCACCGACGAGACCGCCGGTATCCCCAGGCGGCGGTATATCTCGGCGCGGCGCGGGTCGTATATGCGCGAGACGACGCGCGGGACGCGGAAGACCTGCTTGGCGACGATCGCCGAGACGATGTTGCTGTTGTCCCCGCTCGTCACCGCGACGTATGCGTCGGCATGGGCGACCCCGGCCGACTCGAGCGTCTCGCGGTCGAAGACCTTGCCCACGTGACGCGTGCCCGCGAAGCCGGCGGCCAGCAGGGCCAGCGAGTCAGGGTCCTGGTCGACCACGGCCACCTCGTGGCCGTGGAGCGACAGGTGGGCGGCCAGCAGCGAGCCGACGCGCCCGCACCCTCCGATGATGACTCTCACGTCGCCTTCGCCTCCTCGGACGGGGGTTGCCCCGCGCTCATGTCATTCCCCGACATCGTCGCACGTCCCGCTGACGAGTGCGGACGCGGACCCCGGCGCAGGACGGCCTTGCGCAGCTCGTCGGCGAGAAGCAGCGTCGGCCAGAGTGCGGCCGGCACCAGCCAGTCCGTCGCTCTCAGCGGCGCCGTACGGAAGACCGCCTGCAGCGGCGGCAGGTACACGATGCCGAGGATCAGCGCGACTTCCGTGGCGATGCCCGCCAGCAGCAGGCGGTTCGAGAAGAAGCCGACCTCGACGATGCTGCGCCGTGTGGTCCGCTGCGCGAACGCGTTGCCTATCTGGGTCGAGACGACCGCCGCGAGTGTCATCGTGGTGGCCGAGAGGTACACCACCCCGCTCGCCGCGAGCGCCTCCCCGGGCCGCCACCCCCGGCTGTAGTAGAGGTAGAAGTAGGCCACCATGGTCGCGGCGGTCTGGAGCGGTCCGAGGAAGAAGTATGCGCGCGACAGCACGCGGGAGTCGAGCAGACGCTCGCGCGCCGGTCTGGGAGGCCGCTCCATGACGCCGGGCTCGGGCGCCTCGACGCCCAACGCGAGGGCGGGGACGATGTCGGTCCCCAGGTCGATGGCGAGGATCTGCAGCACGGTCAGCGGCAGCGGGATGCGGAAGAGCACGAAGAGGATGAACGGCACGATCTCGGGCACATTGCTCGTGAAGATGTAGGTCACGAAGCGCCGGATGTTGTCGTAGACCGCCCGCCCCTCCTCCACCGCGTACACGATCGAGGCGAAGTTGTCGTCGGCAAGCACCATCTTCGCGGCCTCGCGCGCCACGTCGGTGCCCGCGACCCCCATCGCTATGCCGATGTCGGCGGCTTTCAGCGCCGGCGCGTCGTTCACTCCGTCGCCGGTCATCGCGACCACGTGACCCATCTTCTTGAGAGCCTGCGCGATCCGCATCTTGTGCTCCGGCGCCACGCGCGCGAAGAGCACCTCGCCCGCCCGAAGAGCCGCCACCAGCTCCTCCTCGGGCATCGAAGCGAGCTCGGACCCGATGACGATCCGCAGCCTCTCGCTGGTGACGATGCCGATCCGGCGGGCGATCGACTCGGCGGTCAGCCCGTAGTCGCCGGTTATCATGATGATCCGGATCCCCGCGCTGTGAGCGCGGCGGACGGTCTCGGCCACCTCTGCCCGAGGAGGGTCCATCATCCCCGCGAGGCCGAGGAAGGTCAGGTCGCGCTCCACCTCCGCCGCTTCGTAGCGCCGCCGGTCGGGCACCTCTCGCCGCGCCATCGCCAACACGCGGAGCCCCCCGCGGGCCATCTCGTCGTTGGCGGCCAGCGCCTCGGCGCGCGCGCGTTCGTCCAACGGGCGCTCGCCCGAGTCCGTGAGGACGCGCGAACACAGTCCGAGGACCTCGGCGGGCGCGCCCTTCACGTACGCGATGCGGCGGCCGTCCTCGGCGTGGACCGTGCTCATGCGTTTGCGCACGGCGTCGAAGGGGAGCTCCGAGGCGCGCGGCGCGCTCTCGAGCGCGGCGTCGGGATCGAAGCCGGCCTTGCGTGCCATCACCAGCAGCGCGCCTTCCGTGGGGTCGCCGACCACCCGCCAGGCCGGATGGGCGTCGTCGGGAGGCACCAGCCGCGAGTCGTTGCAGAACGATGCCGCGCGCGCCAGCGGCTCCAGCGTCGGGAGCGAGGGGCGGACCGGCCCCGTGGGCTCGTAACCCACGCCGTGTACCTCGACGCGCCCCTCAGCGGTCCAGACCTGGCGTACGGTCATCTCGTTCGCCGTCAGGGTCCCCGTCTTGTCCGTGCAGATCACCGTGGTCGACCCCAGTGTCTCCACTGCGGCGAGCTGCTTGACGAGGGCGTTGCGTCCCGCCATGCGCTGGACGCCCATCGCCAGCGACAGCGTGACGGTGGGCAGGAGACCCTCGGGCACGTTGGCGACGATGATGCCGACCGCGAACAGGAACCCCTCGATGAGCGTGAGGCCGGCCACGAAGTAGCCCAGCACGAAGAAGACGACGCCGAGGGAGACCGCCAGCAGCGCGACGAGCCTTGTGATGCGCTCCATCTGCTTCTGGAGCGGCGAGAGCTCCTCTTCGACGGAGCGCGTCAGGCGGGCGATCCTGCCGAACTCGGTGTCCATCCCGGTCGCGAAGACGACGGCTCGCCCTCGGCCATAGACGACCGACGTGCCGGCGAAGACGAGGCTGGCGACCTCGGTGGGAGCGGAAGGCTCGGCCGGCACGGGGGTGGCGACGCGCCTGGCCGGCGCGGACTCGCCGTTCAGCGTCGCTTGGTTGACGCGCAGGTCGTACTCCTCGATCAGCCGAGCGTCAGCCGGGACGTTGTCGCCCTCCTCGAGGAGGAGCACGTCGCCCGGGACCACCTCGCGCGCGAGCAGCTCGACGCGCGCGCCGTCGCGCAAGACGCCGGCGCGCGCGGGGATGAGCTCCTTGAGCGCCTCGGTGGCCCGCTCGGCGCGGTACTCCTGCCAGAACGAGAAGACCGCGTTGACGACGATGACGGCGGCGATCGCGTAGGCGAGCTCAGGCAACCCGCCGATCACGGCGAGCGCCGCCCCGACCCATAGCAGGATCGCGAAGAGGTGGTAGAAGTTCGCGAGGAAGCGCAGCGCGAGCGGAGTGCCCTTCACCGCCGCGATCTCGTTGGGGCCGTAGCGCTGAAGACGTGCCGCGGCCTCGTCGGAGGACAGCCCCGTGCGCGACGTCACCAGAGAGGAGAGCAGATGCTCCTCGGTCATCGCCTGGTACGACGGCCTCTCCACGCGAGCAGCCGGCGCTATGTCCTCCCGTGACGCCAATGGCCCCCCTCGCGACGTCCGTCCGCATCATCCACCCGCCTGCCGCGTCAGTCTTCCCGGATAGCGGCCGCGCCGAGCGCGGCCGGGACCTGCTGGGTATATGGACCTGCGCCGGACGAGGCCGCCCGGGCCCTCAACGGGAAGGACCACCCATGGCCACCCAGAACACGATGCCCCTCGCCGAGCTCGTCGCGCTCCAACGCGACGTAGAGCGCCTGCTCGCGCGCTTCGGCGCTCCCACGCGTCGCCTGCCGGGCGAGTGGAAGCCTCCGATGGACGTCTACGTCGACGCGGGCGAGGTCGTCATCCGGCTGGAGGCGCCGGGCATGCGCCTGGAGGAGCTGCAGGTCACCGTGACCGGCGGCGTCGTGACGCTGCGGGGCGGGGTGGAGCGGGACCGGTACGCGCCTCCCGAGCGCTACGCGGTCCGGGAGTCGGCGTGGGGCGAGTTCGAGCGGCGGGTGTCGCTCCCCGAAGGGGTCGACCCCTCGAAGGTGCGGGCCGCCTACCGTGACGGCGTGCTCGAAGTGCGGCTGCCCGACGAGTCCGCACGCCGGGCTCGTCGCGTGCCGGTCGTCGCGGCCGGGCGTTCGGAGCGGCCCGCGGCCCGCCCCGGTTCCGCGGCAACTGCCGGGCCCGACCAGCGGCCCAGGCCGCACCTCTTCCACGGCTCGGCGGAGGCCGCGGACAACCCGGACCTCGGAGGCCCGGCGACGGGGCCGCACGGCACGGGCGACGAGCACCTGCCGGGCGAGCCGGAGGCGCACTTGCAGCCGCCGGGCGAGGAGTTGCGCTACGCTCCCCGCCATCTGCCCTCGCAGGAGGAGTGGCTCGGGCGCACGAGCTCGGGCGAGGAGTCCCTAGAGAAGGCCGCCGAGGAGCAGGCGGAGGCGGGCGTGCCGCCGGCCGCCCCGAAGGCGACGCGGGGCCGGGCGGAGACGCCGGCAGGCGGCGAGGTCGAGGGTCGGCGTCGCTGGCGCCTGTTCCGGCGGTAGGACGGCGGGCGGCCGCTGCCGCGGTCGCCCCCGTGAGGCCGCCCGCCCCGTCTGCCGCCGCCAGGAGGCGGCTCGACGCCCGAAACGCACCCGGCACGTGCGTTGTACTTCCCGCTGATGTTGGTATCCTCTGGAACCACGCGTCGCCTTCCGCGGCGCCGGCAGTCAGATCGGTCGAGATGCCGAGAGGAGGACGGTCGAGCGAGATGTCACACGCAGCTCTCGTGATGATGCGCGGCATGATGACCCAGCCCGGGTCCATCGGCGCGCGCGCCGGATCCGGGCGGCTCTAGCAGCCCCCGCCGGTCCCGACGACGCCGGTCGGGGCGTTCGTCGGCACACACGAGACTCGAGGAGACATCATGAGCGAGACCGGGCCCTTCGGCTTCGACACCCTGGCCGTGCACGGCGGCCAGTCCCCCGACCCCACCACCGGTTCGCGCGCCGTCCCGATCTACCAGACGGTCGCGTACAACTTCCGCGACGCCGACCACGCCGCCGACCTCTTCGGTCTGCGCGAGTTCGGCAACATCTACTCTCGCATCATGAACCCCACGAACGACGTGCTCGAACAGCGCCTCGCCGCCCTCGAGGGCGGCACCGCAGCGCTGGCGACGGCGTCCGGGCACTCGGCCGAGGTGATCTCGCTGCTGAACGTCGCGGGCTGCGGCGACAGCATCGTGAGCTCGACGAGTCTGTACGGCGGCACGTGGAACATCTTCCTGCACACGCTGCGCAGGCTCGGCATCGAGGTCCGTTTCGTGGAGACGACCGACACCGAGGGTTTCTCGGCCGCCACCGACGGCACCACGCGAGCCTGGTTCGTCGAGACCATCGGCAACCCGCGTCTCGACGTGCCCGACATCGCGGGGCTCGCCCGGGCCGGCCGCTCTCTCGGCGTCCCGCTGTTCGTGGACAACACGTTCGCGACCCCCTACCTGTGCCGCCCGGCCGAGCACGGCGCCGCGGTCGTCATCCACTCGCTGACCAAGTGGATCGGCGGTCACGGCACGTCCGTCGGCGGTGCGCTCGTCGACGGCGGCAACTTCGACTGGGGCGCCAGCGGCCGGCACGCCGGCTTCACCGAGCCCGATCCGAGCTACCACGGCTTGCGCTATGCCGAGACCTTCGGCGACTTCCCCGGGCTGGGCAACATCGCGTTCGCGATCAAGGCCCGCGTGCAACTCCAGCGCGACCTCGGAGCCGCCCTCTCGCCGTTCAACTCCCAGCAGTTCCTGCTCGGGCTCGAGACCCTCTCGCTGAGGGTCCAGCGCCATTCCGACAACGCGCTCGCCGTGGCCCGCTACCTCGAGTCGCACCCCGGAGTCGACTGGGTGGCCTACCCCGGCCTGGGGTCGCACCCCACCAAGGACAACGCGGACCGGTACCTGCGCAACGGCCACGGCGGTATCGTCGTCTTCGGCGTGAAGGGCGGGCGCGAAGCCGGGCGCGCGCTCATCGACAAGGTCACGCTCTTCAGCCACCTGGCCAATGTGGGCGACGCCAAGTCGCTCATCATCCACCCGGCCTCCACCACGCACTCGCAGCTCTCGGCCGAGGAACTGGCGCGTGCCGGCATCGGCGAGGACTTCGTGCGCCTGTCGGTGGGCATCGAGACCGCCGAGGACATCCTCGCCGACCTCGAGCAGGCGCTGGAGGGGGTGTAGCGCGATGTCGGCCGTCAACGCCGCTCCGCCGGCCTTCACCGCCGTGGCGCACGCCGCGGGCACGCTCCGCCTCGCCGAGCCCCTCACGCTCCTCGGCGGGCGTGTCCTGCCCGGCGCGGAGGTCGCCTACGAGACCTTCGGCACCCTCTCGCCCGACGGCGGGAACGCGGTGCTCATCTGCCATGCTCTCTCCGGGGACGCGCACGTCAGCGCCGTGCCCGGCGCCGCGGACCCCCGGTTCGCCCGCGCAGGGTGGTGGGACGCGATGGTCGGGCCGGGCAAGGGGATCGACACGGACCGCTACTTCGTCGTGTGCAGCAACGTGCTCGGCGGCTGTTCCGGCACCACCGGCCCGGCTTCACCCGACCCCGAGACGGGGCACCCCTACGGACTCCGCTTCCCGCTGGTCACAGTGGAGGATATGGTCGACGTCCAGGCGCGCCTGCTCGACGCGCTCGGTGTGCGCCGCCTGCTCGCCGTCATCGGCGGGTCGATGGGCGGCATGCAGGCGCTCGCCTGGGCGAAGCGCTACCCCGAACGCGTCGGTTCGGTCATCGCGGATGCGACCACCTGGCGCCTCTCCGCTCAGGCGATCGCGTTCAACGAGGTGGGCCGCAGCGCCATCCTGGAAGACCCGGCCTTCGCGGGCGGCGACTACTACGGCCGAGGCAGGCAGCCCGACCCCGGGCTGGCGATCGCGCGGATGGTTGGTCACATCACGTACCTCTCCGACGAGTCGATGCGGGAGAAGTTCGGACGCAGGCTGCGCGAACGCAGCGAGTACGCCTTCGGCTTCGTGCACGAGTTCGAGGTGGAGACGTACCTGGCCTACCAGGGCAAGCGCTTCGTCGAGCGCTTCGACGCGAACACGTACCTCTACATGACCAAGGCGATGGACTACTTCGACTGGTGCGGGGAGTCGCCGACGCTGGCCGAGGCCCTCCGCCCCGTCACGGCGCGCTTCCTCGTGCTGTCGTTCTCGTCCGACTGGCTGTTCCCCACCTACCAGGCGCGCGAGATCGTCGGCGCGCTCCTGGCCAACGGAGCCGAGGTCTCCTTCGCCGAGGTCCCGAGCCCGTACGGCCACGACGCCTTCCTGCTGGAGGAGGAGGCGCAGACCGGGCTGATCGGCCCGTTCCTGCACGTCGGTCGCGAACAGGGGCTCGGCCTCGTACCCGCGGCGACCGCCGAAGGAGGTGCCCGATGACCGCAGCGGAGCGACTCCGCCGGGACCTCGCACTGGTAGCCGGGATCGTCCCTCCCGGCGCCCGCGTGCTGGACCTGGGTTGCGGCGACGGTGCCCTGCTGGAGGCCGTGCGAGAGACGCGCGGCGCGGTCGTGCGCGGCGTGGAGCTCGACCTGGCCGGCGTGGGCGCGTGCGTCGCGCGCGGCGTGAGCGTGGTGCAGGCCGACATCGACGCGGGGCTCGCCGGCTTCCCGGACGGTGCGTTCGATCTCGTGGTGCTCTCCCAGACGCTGCAGGTCGTGCGCAACCCCGCGCTCGTGCTGCGCGAGATGCTGCGGGTGGGGGAGCGGGGCATCATCTCGTTCCCCAACTTCGGGAACTGGCGGGTCCGGGGGTACCTCGGCCTGCGCGGGAGGATGCCCGTCTCGTCCTCACTGCCCTACGAGTGGTACGAGACGCCCAACATCCATCTGACGACGGTGAAGGACTTCCGGGTGTTCTGCGCCCGCAACGGGGTGCGCATCGAGCGCGAGATACCCCTGGCCGAGGATGCCGGTCTTCCCGGCGCGCTCGTGCGCATCGCGCCGAACCTGCTCGCCGAGACCTCGATCGCGGTGGTCGCACGGGCCTGAGCGCTTCCGCACGCGCCCTGTGCCTCCGCCAGACCTGCCGCGTGACCCCCGCGGCGCGGGGTCCGACCTCCGGCGCGGCACCCGAGGGGCTCAAGGCTCGACGTGCTCGCGTTCTCCGGCGTAGCCCGTATAGGGGTCCCCGCCCTCGTCCACCGTGTCGACGTGCGAGCAGTGCTGGCGGGCCAGCGCGAAGGCCTCGGCAGGGTCGGTCGTGAAGTCGATGCCGTCGTTGTCGAGCTGGCGCAGGTCCGCGGCGAGGTGGTACACGCTGCTCTGGTCGAGCGAATCGTCGTCCACGCCGGACTCCTCGAGCCACTGCACCAGGCCGGACCAGTCCCTCCACCCGCCCCGTCCGTAGGCCGCGCGCAGGTCCTCCACGCTGTAGTCGTCGAACCCCGCTCTCAGCGTCGACATCGCGGCCACCTCCGCCCGAGCACGTCCCTCGCCCCTTCGGATACCCTTAGCCCACCCGCGAGAAACGCCGGCACCGCGGACCTCGGCCCGCGTCGCACCGCCTTAGGGCGGGTATCTCCTGACACGCGGGCCGTGCGGGGCGAGGAGGACGGCATGAAGGTCGGCTACATCGGTCTCGGGAACATGGGCAGGGCGCAGGTGATGCGGCTGATCTCCCAGGGCGTGCCGCTGACGGTCTGGAACCGCACCGCCGAGCGCGCGCAGGGGATCCCGGCCGAGGCCGCCGAGACGCCCGCGCAGGTGATGGCCTCTTGCGACGTCGTGTTCCTGTGCCTGTTCGACAGCGACGCGGTGCGCGACGTCGCCGCGGGTCCCGACGGGCTCTTCGCGGCTCCTCGGCGGGAGGCGAAGGTGGTCGTGGACTGCACGACCAACTCCTACGACGACGCTGTCGCCTTCCACGACCTGTTCGCCCAGGAGGGTCTCGCCTACCTCGAGTCTCCCGTGCTGGGCAGTGTCGTGCCCGCGTCTCAGGGCGCCCTGGTAGCCCTCGTGAGCGGGGAGGAGCCCCCGCTCGTGAAGGCCGAGCCGTACCTGCGGCTGATCGCGCGAGAGGTCCTGTACATGCCGCCGCCGGGCTCCGCGACGGCCGCCAAGCTCGCCTCGAACGTGGTCATCGGCGTGACGATGGCCGGCATGGTCGAGGCCGTCGCGCTCGGCGAGGCGGCCGGCATCCCGCGGGACCGGGTGCTGGACGTCCTGGAGTTCGGCCCGGCGGCCCCGCTGGTCGCGGCGAAGCGCGAGATGCTGCTGACGCGCGATTTCTCGCCGCACTACAGCGCCTCTGCCGCCCACAAGGACCTGATCCACGCGGGGCTGCTCGCCCGTACGCTCGAGGTCCCGATCGAGGTCGCCGATGTCGCCCGCTACCTGTACGCCGAAGCGATCGACCGAGGACGCGGCCAGGAGGACTACAGCGTCACCTTCGAGGTCGTGGGCGGGACAGCGGACCCGTTCGCGCACGAGGAGTCGGAGGCCGAGCCGACCTGAGCCCCCCTGCAGATCGATGCCCGCCGAGCCTCAGGGGTGACCCGGCGGGAGACCCGGGATGTCCTCGGGCGGGGTCTGCGGGGTCGCGTCGCCGCTGTCTTCCTGACGGGACTCGGAGGTGCGTCCGGCGAGCGTCACCCGCACGGTCTCCGACTCGCCGTCGCGGACGAACTCGACCTCGACCTGCTCACCCACCTCGCGGCCGCGGATCGCGGCGAACAGGTCCTCGGCGTTGTCGACGTCGTCGTCACCGACGCGCACTATCACGTCGCCGTCCTGGATGCCGGCCTCCGCCGCGGGAGAGCCGGGCTCGACCGCCCCCACGACCGCACCGCTCTCGACGCCGAGCTGCTCCTCGGCGCCGGGCGGGATCGAGGACACCTCCACGCCCATGAACGCGTGCTCGGCACGCCCCGTCTCGATCAGCTGCTCGGCGACACCCATCGCGAAGTCCATCGGGATCGCGAAGCCTATGCCCGCGCTCTGTCCGGTCGGGGACTCGATCAAGGTGTTGATGCCGACGACGCGTCCGTCGAGGTCGGCCAGCGCTCCGCCGGAGTTGCCCGGGTTGATCGCCGCGTCGGTCTGGATGAGGTTCGTGTAGGCGGTGATCTCCTCCTGGGAAGGTTGAAGCGTGGTGCGGCCGAGCGCGGAGACCACGCCGGCGGTGACGGTCTTGTCCAAGCCGAAGGGGCTGCCCACCGCTATCACCCACTGCCCCACCACCAGGTCGCCGGTCTCGCCGACCTGCGCGGGGTCCAGACCCTCGCGGTCGACCTTGATCACAGCGAGGTCGGTTGCGGCGTCGCGCCCGACGACGCTCGCGCTGACCTCCTCATCGCCGATGAGGACCACGATCTCGTCCGATCCCGCGATGACGTGGTTGTTCGTGATGATGTGGCCGTCAGGGCGTATGATCACGCCGCTCCCCGTGCCGACCTCGATCTCCGCTCTGCCTTCCCCGTGCGGGTTCTCCATGGCTTGACGCGTCGCCACGTTCACCACCGAGGGCAGGACGGCCTCCGCAGCCCCGGCGACGCTCCCCTCTCCGCTATCCGGGAGAGGCGCGCCGGGTGTCCCCTCGGCCGGGCGGGTGGCCTCTCGCCCCGGCGTGGTCTCCAAGGAGCGGTCGCCGCCGCCGTCGACCCCCAAGTCCTCGCAACCGGGAAGGCCGGTCAGCGCGAGCACGAGCGCGAGCGCAAGCACGACGCGCGATGCGATCCTGTCGGTCCTCACGTCATCCACCTCCGAAGATCCTGTGAGCCTTCAGCCGGTCGTCACGGCCGCGGCCGGCGTGAACATTCCCCCCGGAGAGCGTTTAGCAACCGCATGGTGCGTCGCGTTCGTTGGTACCGCGTCGCATGAGGGTAGATAGCGGCGTACGGCAGGGAGGACGACAGCCGAGGCCTTTGCTCGGCTATGGAGGCGAGGTGTTGCGAGATGCTGCAGCAGATCATAGGAGCGGTCGGAGACGCCATAGGGGCGGTGATCGCGTTCATCCCCTTGGCGCTGGCCTTCTTGGCCATACTGATCATCGGCTACTTCGTGGCGAAAGCGCTCCAGAAGCTGACTGACGCGGTGCTCGAGAGGGTCGGGTTCGACCGGCTGGTCGAGCGCGGCGGCGTCAAGCAGGTCCTCTCACGCTCCAAGTACGACGCGTCGAGCCTGCTCGCAAGCGCCGTGTACTGGGTCGTGATGCTGTTCGTGCTGCAACTGGCGTTCGGGATATTCGGTCCCAACCCCGTGAGCACGCTGATCAACGACCTCATCGGCTACCTGCCCAACGTGTTCGCCGCCGCGTTGATCGTGGTGATAGGCGCGGCGATCGCGGCAGCGGTGCGCGAGCTCGTGCTTGCCGCGACCGGCACTCTGACGTACGGACGCATCCTCGCGAACGTGACGGCGGGCGCCGTCCTGGTGGTCGCGGGCTTCGCTGCCGTGACGCAGCTGGGGATCGCACCTCTCATCGTGGCCGGCCTGTTCTACGCGATACTCGCGGCGTTCGTCGGTATCCTGATCGTGGCGATCGGGGGTGCGGGCATCGAGCCGCTTCGCGGTTACTGGTCGCGGGCCCTCAATCGCGTCGAGATGGAGGCTCCCAAGATCCGCGAGGGGTCGCGCGGCACCGGCGAGCGCGTGAAGGAGCGAGCCGAGGAGGGGCGTCGCGAGGTGCCCGTCGAGCGGGGTGCCGAGGCGCCGCAGGGCGGCCGTCAGCCGGTAGGACGGAAGGGTCCGCAGGGCTGACGCCGACACGGATCCTGAACGCAGGCCGAGGGCCGCGGGGGTCGCCCCGGGCCCTCGGCTCGCGCCGGGTCCCGCCCGAGGACCCGGCTCACTTCAGCTTGTGGGGCTCCCTCGTCTCGTAGTGCCCCCGCGGGAACGGCGGCTGGAGGGCGTACGGCATCACGCGCCGGCGAGCACCGTCCCACCCGCCGCGCCGGCGGCCCCTCGCGAGACGGTACGCCTCGCCGGGCTGCTTCGTGAACGGGACTCCCTCGGCGTAGAGCCGCTCCAGGTCGACCATCATGCGCTGCGCGAAAGACGGCTTGATGTCCGGGTCGTGGCCGCCGTGCGCATGGAGGTAGCGGATCGGACCGACCCAGTCGTCCCAATCGCCGCGCTCGTGCAGAAGCAGGCGCATGTCGGATTCGCGGTACTCCGCGGCGTTCCCGCCGTTGACCCGGGGCACCTCGCTCACCTCCCGCCAAAGGACGTACGAGCCAGTCGGACCGTGCCTAGGGATACCCTCGGGGACGCCGCGCTTAACGCGTTCAGACCCGCGATCGCGGCGCAGGCCGCACCTGATTCTTCCTCGCCGGATGGACCGGTGCTTGCTCCCGGCCCGGGCGGACGGCGTGAGGAGATGGTGGAGATGGTCAGCCGAGAACCATGTCCGAAGTGCAAGGGGAACCGGTGGGTGAAGGTCCTGCTCGCCAAAGGCGGCGGTGACTTCCGCAAGTGCCCCGAGTGCAGCGGGACGGGCTACAAGGTACGCATCACCGCACACTGACCGTGCCGTCGCGGGGCGGCGACCGCTAGTCGAACGTACCGAGCGTCGCGCCCATGCCGTGCCCGACGATCGCGGAGTTGAGCTGGTCCACCAACCGGCGGCGGGTGAACTCGCCGGGCGGGAGCAGGTCGAACAGCGCGAGGACCTCCGCGGGCAGGCTCATCGCTTCAGCCTGCTGCAGGATGCGGTACCGCGAGACGGCCCGCTGGTCCTGGAAGAGGTGGTCGAGCATCCGCTCAACCACCGTGTGCGTGTCCTCGTCGTGGAACATAGGGCGTAGTATCCCCCGACGCGGACCCACGCCGCCATCTCGCTCTCGGACACGACCGGCCCTGGGCGGCAGGGAGCGCGCGCGTTCGTAGCACTCGAGCACCAGCGAGCGAAGGGCGTCGGGGTCCTGACACACGTGGTGTGGCACCGGGACGAAACCCGAAAGCTCGCGTCCGGGCAACGGCCGCGGACGGTTCTCATCGCACGTCTCCTCGTCCTCGGGCAGCAGGACTCGGATCCCGTCCCGGCGGACGAGGGCGAAGACGTGCCCGTTCACCGTGTATGCCGGCCCTCCGGGAACCACACGCCGCTCGCATCCCGCGTCGGCGAGCGCCTCGTCGAGCAGGGCGGTCAGGCCCCGCGTCGTCGTCCCCCAGTCGGCCACCGGGCACCTCCGCGCCTTCTTCGTCCCCCTGGAGAGTATCGGCGCAGGCGACGCGCGAGCCGGTAATACGCGTCACATCGGCGTCGCCGTTCCTCATGCCTCCGCTCGCGGAAGAGCCGTTCGCCGAACCGTGCTTCCGATTCGGCTTAAACGGGATTAACATGCACCTGAAGGGATGAGCCGGGAGGGGCCGGGTTCGCTGATCGACACGAGCTGCGAGGTGAGCGCGGGGTGCAAGCGCGACGGGCTCGGCCCGGCTCGCGCTGCTGCTCGCCGTGCAGCGAAGGCGAGCGCGCCGAGGAGCGGCACATCCCCATCATGGTAGGCTGACCGCCGCCCGCGTCACGCTCACAGCCCCCCAGGCCCGGCAGGTGGGTGGCGGAATGCCGAGGGGCCGTCCCACGCGGGGCGGCCCCTTTCTCACGTACCGGGCCGCGTCCGGCGGCTGCGACCGGTCTTCGCAGCCCCCTCTCAGGCCAGCACCTGCCCGCAGGCTTCCTCCTCCACCGGGGGCAGCGTCTGTTCGAAGGATCCCACCACGAGCGTCCACACGCGCTCGAAATCGTCGTACACCGACGCCGGCAGCGGGAACAGTCCCAGCGAGTCGCGTTGAGGGGTGGCGCCGCCGCCGGAGGCGGCCTCGGTGCGCAACTCGTCCTCCTCGGCCCTGCGCAACCGAAGGTAGAGCCTGTTGCCGCGCGCCGCGGCGAAGGGTTTGCCGTTCGCGTAGTAGGCGGTACCGCCGACGGTGAGCTCC